>JAKAOE010000087.1 GCA_021823305.1 Acidobacteriota bacterium | reverse complement strand
CATCAGCACGATATCGGGCTTGAGTTCTTCGGCTTTGGCCACGGCTTCGCCCGCGTCCTGGGCCTCGCCCACGACCTGCATGTCGTACTCGGCGTCGAGCAGGGTACGCAGGCCCTGGCGGAAGAGGGTGTGGTCATCGGTGAGGAGCAGTCGCATTTTCATCATGGAGATCGTCAGGAGGCATAGGCGGCGCGCGCGGCGGGGTGCAGCGGCAGGCTGATGGCGAGGCAGAGGCCGCGCCCGTCGCGGGGGGAACGCAACTCGAGCTGACCGCCGGCGAGGCGGACGCGCTCGCGCATGCCGGAGAGGCCGAAGCGACCGCCGTCCGGGCGGGGCGGCGGAACTTGATTGCGGGGCAGGCCGACGCCGTCGTCGCGCAGCCGGATGGCGACCTCGGCCGCGCCGCAGGTAATGGTGAGGTGGACCCGGCGCGCGCGCGCGTGGCGGGCGGCGTTGCGCAGGCCTTCGAGCACGAGGCGGTAGACCAGTACTTCCAGGCCATGGTCGAGGCGCGCACCGGCGACAAACCGAAAGCGGGCGCGCCAGCCGTGCTGGGCGCGCAGGCGGCGCAGCTCGAGCCGCAGCGCCGGCTCGAGGCCGAGCTCATCGAGCAGCAGCGGGGACAGTTGCGCCAGGATGCGACGCAACTCGGCGACGCTGCGGTCCACCAACGCCACCGCCTTATCGAGCCAGGCGCGCGCCGCCTCGGGCGAGCTTTGGCGCAGGCCCATTTCGAGGTAGAGGCGGAGCGCCAGCAGCGCCTGGCCGGTCTCGTCGTGCAGATCGCGGCCGATGCGGCGGCGCTCCTCTTCGTGGGCGGCGAGCAGGCGGCGGGACAAATCCACCACGCGCGCCTGTTCGCGGCGGAGGCGCTCGGCCATGCGGGTGCGCTCGATCGCCAGCGTGGAGCGTTCGGCGAGCGCCAGCAGCAGGTCGCGCTCCTGGGGCAGGCACTCGTAGACGCGGTCAAAGCCGACGGTGAGGATGCCGAGCACCTCGGGCCGCACTGGCCGGCGCCCGGGTCGCTCCCGTTGGTCGCTCGGCTTACGTGCTTCGATCCCCGGCAACGGACGGCCGCTGGCGCTCGAGACGTCTCCCAGTTGCCGCGCCACGAGCGGCACCGCCCAGACGGACTTGACCTCGAGGGCGCGGTAGTAGGGCTGCGCCACCCGCGGATCGTTGGCGGCATCGAGCAGGAACGCGGGCGAGCCCCGCCGCAACACCCGGCGGAAGAACGGGCCCACGCCGGCGGTTTCGAGGATCATGCCCGGCGTCAGGCCGTAGGCGGCGGCATGGCGCAGGCTACGAGCGGGGCGGGGCGATGCGCGGCGCGCTGCGTCGTCGTCCCGCCCGGGCTTTGAATGCGCCAGGGCGGGCTCGGTCGGCCGGCCGTCGTCACGTACGTCCCTGTACGCTCCTCCTGAGTTGCACACGGCGGGCTCCACTACCGGGGCGGGTGCGTCGGGCCCGGCTTGGGGCCGGGCCCGAAAGGCACTATGGGCGGGTTGGATACTGGGCGCGCAACTCAGTCGGCCGGCCTCCCTGCGTCGTACCGCCCGCGGCTGTGGCTGCGCCGGGGCGGCTAGCATCGCTTGCGCCTCGCCCCTTCCGGAGCGTGGCACCCCGGCAGCGGTCCGCCCCTTGGAATTACGACCACCCCGACGCGCAAGCGCGTCGGGGACCCCGGTTCGCGGCCCGGTCCCTGCGATCTCGCCCCGGTCGGGCTGGTGCGACTCGGGACCTGCCGCGTGCGGGGCGCCGTTGCCGGCGTCCTCGTCCAGCAGCAGGATTTCGCCCCAGCGGATGGGAAACAACTGCGCCGCATGGCCGAGCAGGCGTTGCAGCAAGTCTTCCAAGTTGGCGGCGCCGAGCTCGGCATCCAGCACCTTGACCAGCGCCTCGACCGCCTTGCCCTGCAGCGCCACGCAGGCCTCGGCCACGGCGGTTTCGGTTTGGCGCTGAAACCAGGCTTGCGCCGCCGCCGCGCGCCCGGCGCCGAAGCGGGACCGCAGCCGGGCTTCGGCCAACGGCCGAAACCGAGTGTAGGCCGCGCTCACCTGCTGCATGGAAACGCCAAGCTTGGCGAGCCGCGCGGCGGTGTAGCGCACCTGCTCGTGCCAGAACTCCATGCCTTTCTGCGCGGGGCGGGGCAGCAGAAGCTGTTCCAGCGTGAGCCGGGCGCGCGCATTGAGAGTACCGGCCAAGGGCTGGCTCCGCCGCCACTGGCGCAGCAGAGGGACGGCGCCGGCGAGTAGATGCGCATGCGCCGCAAGCAGGAGCTGCTCAGGACAGGGCTGTCCCGGCCAATGAGAAGATGAGTGTGCTGCCGACACGAATGCTGCTATTTCCGAACAGGGAGGAAAAATCGGATTGGCAGCAGTATAGCAGCCCGGAATCGGGAAAACCCCTAATGTCCGTAGTGCTTTATAGGGCCGTGGTAGTGGCGGGGCCGACCGCGAGCGGCAAGACGGCGCTGGCGCTGGCGCTGGCCGAGGCGTTGGACGGCGAGATCGTGAACTTCGACTCGGTGCAGCTCTACCGCGATTTCGACTTTGGCACCGCCAAGCCGACGCGGAAGGAGATGGAACGCGTGCCCCATCACCTGATCGGCGTGGCGGACGCACGGGCGCCCTGGACGGCGGGCGAGTACGCGCGGCAGGCGCGGCCGGTGGTGGAGGCGATCGCGGCGCGGGGCAAGCTGCCCATCCTGGCGGGCGGCACCGGGTTCTATCTGCGGGCGCTGCTGGAGGGGCTGTCGCCGGCGCCGGCGGCGTCGGAGGAGTTGCGGCAGAAGCTGCGGCGGCGAACGCCGGAGCAACTACACCGCCTGCTGGCGCGGCTCGACCCGGAGGCCGCCGGACGCATTGCCGGGCGCGACGCGGAACGCGCAATCCGCACGCTGGAGGTGCGGCTGCTGAGCGGACGGCCGCAAGAGGCGGGCTGGCGCGCGGCGCCGCCGGAGGCGTGGCGCGAGCTGCGGACGGTGAAGCTGGGGTTGGCGCCGGAGCGCGCCGCGCTCTACGCACGCATCGAGCGGCGCGCGGCGGCGATGTTCGCGGGCGGGATCCAGGAGGAGACGCGGCGGCTGCTCGGCGTGTATCCCGCCGAGCTGCGCATCTGGAGTTCGCACGGCTACAAGCAGGCGTGCGACATCGTGCTGCGCGGCGCGGACGCGGCGGCGGCGCTGGCGGAGGCGCAACAGGAGCAGCGGCACTACGCCAAGCGGCAGTGGACGTGGTTTCGCGCCGACCCGGCGATGCACTGGCTCGGCGGCTTCGGCGACGAGCCGGCCATCCAGGGCGCAGCGCTCCAAACGGTGAGAGACGCCGGCGCGGCCGGGGCTAGTTCCCGGGGCGCGGATCGGGCTTGACGACGAGCGGCTGGGAGTACGTCCTGCCGTCCACGATCAGACGCACGGTATAAATGCCGGGCGGGACTAGGAGGCGGGGGTTGAAGCCGCCAAACAATTGCGCCGTGAGCGCGCCGACCGGGCCGCCGCGGCCGCGGCCGCCGCGCGGGGCGGGCATGCCGACGTTGGGCATGAGATCCCACACGAAGCGGTGCATGCCGGCGCCGGCGCCGAGCCGCTGCGGCGGTTTGAACCAGTAGGGCGGGATGTTGATCGCCTCGGGGTTGACGGTGGGAACGGGCGTGTCGCTGCGGAAGCGGGCGATGACGCGGCCGGCGGAATCCACGATCCGCAACTTGACGGCCTGGGGCGCGGCCTGGGCGAGCGAGTAGTAGAGGATCGCACCGTTGGGCCGGTTCATTTCCTGCGGTTCCTCCGGCGGGAGCGGGGTGCCGTTCTGGCCGCCCTGGCGGATGGCGAGGGCGTCCCCCGGCCGGAAGAGGTGGGCGGGAGAGGCGGCGATGGCGGCGGTGAGCTGGCGCAGGGGGCTGATGTCGTCCAGGATCCAGAAGCCGCGGCCGTGAGTGGCGACGACGAGCGAATCGCCGTGGATGACGAAGTCGCGCGCCGAGGTGTGCGGCAGGTTGAGCTGGAGCGGCTGCCATTGGCCGCCATCGTTGAAGGAGACGTAGACGCCCATTTCCGTGCCGGCGAAGAGCAGGCCGCGACGGACGGTGTCTTCCTTAATGGCGTTGACGTAGGAGCCGTAGGGGATGCCGGCGGTGATTTCCCGCCAGGTCTTGCCGTCGTCGCGGGTGCGATAGATGTAGGGGGCCTGGTCGCCGAGGCGGTGGCGGTCCACGGAGATGTAGGCGGCGCCGGCGGCGAAGTAGGAAGCCTCGATGCCGGAGACCTTGCTCCAGGCGGTCATGGCGGGCGGGGTGACGTTGGTCCAGCGGCCGCCACCGTCGGTGGTGAGTTGGACGTAGCCATCGTCGGTGCCGGCCCAGATATCGTTGGCCGCGAGCGGCGAGGGGGCGATGCTGTAAACCACGCCCTTGCGCGTGGTGACGCCGCGGTTGTCCTCGTCGCGCGCGGTGACCGGATCGAGGTTGGGTGGGATGCCGGGGTTGACGCGGGTCAAGTCGGGGCTGATGCGCACCCAGGTGCGGCCCGCGTCGCGGGTGCGGAAGACGTACTGGTTGCCGTAGTAGAGCGCGCCGTCGGCCTTGGAGAAGACCAGCGGCAGCGTCCAGGTTTTGCGGTAGACGGGCGCGCCGGGGGCGGGGCGCGGGATGGAGCCGAGCGAATCCACGATGTTCAGCTTCTGGTTGCAGCGCACACCGGCGCCGCCGAAGAGGTAGTTGGGGTTGTCCGGGTCGGGCACCACCATGCCGCTCTCGCCGCCGGTGCAGAGCGGGATCCAGTTGCGGAAGTCGAGCACATTGAACTTCGACCAGGGGCGGACGCCGACCGCGCCGGAGTCCTGCTGCGCGCCGTAGATCCACCAGGGGAAGCCGCCGGAAGCGGAGACGTGGTAGATCTCGGCGGTAGGCTGGTTGTACCAGGTGCTCCAGCTCCTGCCGCCATCCACGCTGACCACGGTGCCCTGGTCGCTGCTCAGCACCATGCGGTTGCCGTCGTTGGGGTTGATCCAGAGCTGATGGTAGTCGTCGCCGCCGGGCGCGCCCTTGATACCGACGAAGGTGCTACCGTCGTTGGTGGTCTCGTAGGTGGAGGTATTGATGACGTAGGCTTTGTGCGGGTCGGTGGGATTCACGGCGACCGCCTCGAAGTACCAGCCGCGGCCCCAGAGGCGGGGTTCGTTGTTGACCTGGCGCCAGGTGGCGCCGGCGTCATCGGAGATGTAGACGCCGCCGAACTTGCCGCCGCCGGTGAGGTCATCGACCACCGCCCAGACGCGGTTGGGATCGCTGGGCGCGACCGCGACGCCGATCTTGCCGACGGCGTCGTCGGTGGGCAGGCCGCCGGTGAGATGCGTCCAGGTGTCGCCGCCGTCGGTGGACTTATAGAGGCCGCCGCCGGGCATGTTGGAAGGCGCGTAGACGTTCCAGGGCGGGCGGCGCGTGGCCCAGAGCGAGACGTAGAGGGTGCGCGGGTTGCGGGGATCGAGGCTGATGTCGATGGCGCCGACGTTGGGGCCGCGGTAAAGAACCTTTTGCCAAGTCGCGCCGCCGTCGGTGGAGCGGTAGAGCCCGCGGTCGGGGCTGGCGACGTAGACGCGGCCGAGGGCGGCGACGTAGACGCGGTTGGGATCGTTCGGGTCCACCACGATGCGGCCGATGCGATGGGTGCCGGCGAGGCCGATGAAATGCCAGGTGCGGCCGGCGTCGGTGGACTTGTACATGCCGTCGCCATAGGAGGTCTGGGAGCGGGGGTCGGGCTCGCCGGTGCCGACGTAGACGATGTTGGGATCGGAGGGAGCGACGGCGATGGCGCCGATGGACT
Source organism: Acidobacteriota bacterium (assembly GCA_021823305.1). Lineage (GTDB taxonomy): Bacteria > Acidobacteriota > Terriglobia > Terriglobales > SCQP01 > SCQP01. The sequence continues at coordinate 1,589 of JAKAOE010000087.1, read as the reverse complement.
GCACCGGTTCGTGGTCGAAGATGGGGCGCCAGGTGCGGCCGGCGTTATCGGTTTTCCAGACGCCTCCGCCGACGGAGCCCATATAGAAGGTGTCGGGTTGGCTGGGCACACCGGCGACGGCGAAGGAGCGGCCGCCGCGCATGGGGCCGATGGCGCGCCAGACGAGGCCACCGCTGCCGCTGAGCAGGGTCTCCGGGATCGGCGGCGCCTGGGCGAGCGCGGCGGCGGCGAGCAGGGAGAACGCAAGGGCGAGGAACGGCAGGCGGCGATAAGTCATGGAGTGACCTCCGGTACGCAAGCCAGAGTAGCACCGGCGGGATGCGAACGGGACGGGACTTGCGCGCCGGACACCTACACATGAAAGTGCTAAACTATACACAACGGCGCGAGACTGGCATGCGCACGAATATTGAAATCGATGACACGCTCATGCGCAAGGCGATGCGCGCAAGCGGGGAACGCACCAAGCGCGCGACCGTCGAGGCGGCATTGCGTACGCTGATTCGGCTGCACGATCAGCGCCGGCTGCTCGATTCTTTCGGCAAGATTCCTCTCGACGAGTCCGCCGTTCGTGCGGCGGAGGTCGGCCACCAGCGGTGGTAGTCGTTGATACGTCGGTCTGGGTGGACTGGTTCGCGGGACGCGAGAACGCACATACCGGCTGGCTGCGGAATGCGGTGGGACAGGACGCTCTCGGCCTCACCGATCTCAGTCTGTGCGAGTTGCTGCGGGGAGCCCGTGACGAGCGCCAGGCCGGTATGTTGGAGCGGACGGTCGAGCCGTTCCAGGTGTTGGGGGCTGCGGGGCCGGACATGGCGCGACTGGCGGCGCGGCATTACCGCCATCTGCGCGGTCTCGGCCATACGCCGCGCAACACCATCGCTTGCTTGATCGCCGCTTTCTGTATGCGTGAGGGCTTTGCTCTACTCCACCGCGACCGCGACTTTGACGCGTTTGAAGTGCATTTGGGGCTGCGCGTGGTCCACCCCTGAACCTGGGTGGCGGGAATGCGCCTTACGCCGGGCGGGGGTGGAAGGCGAAGGCGGCGGAGTTCATGCAGTAGCGCAGGCCGGTGGGGGCGGGGCCGTCGCCGAAGACATGGCCGAGGTGGCTGTCGCAGCGGCGGCAGCGGACTTCGGTGCGGTCCATGCCGAGGCTGTCGTCGGCGAGGCGGTAGAGGTTGCGATGGGCGATCGGCGCCCAGAAGCTGGGCCAGCCTTCGTGGGGATCGTACTTGGTGGCGGAGCTGAAGAGCGCGGTGGCGCAGGCGATGCAGCGGTAGACGCCGGGCTTGTAGCAGTCGTTGAGCGGGCCGGAGAAGGCGATCTCGGTGGCCGCCTGGCGCGTGACCTCGAAGGAAAGGGGCGATAACAGGCGGCGCCACTCGGCGGCGGTGTGGACCACCTTGCGCACGCGCACCACGCCAAGGCGGCAGCCGGCATCGTCGAAGTCCACGATCTCGACCCAGCCTGGGGTGGTGACGATGGGCCTGGCTTCGAGGCCGGCCAAGCCGCCGAAGACGCCGCTGCCCAGCACCACGGCGGCGCCGGTGGCGGCGCCGGCGACGCCAACGAAGAACGCCCGGCGCG
>JAKAOE010000086.1 GCA_021823305.1 Acidobacteriota bacterium | reverse complement strand
GGCGTAGCCGAAGCCCGCTCCTCGCAAGTGTCCACTTCACCGCAAGTGGACACTTGTTTGGACGGCTCTCACCGTACGCTTACGCCTCTTCGGCATCGGCCACTTCAGCGTCCGTGAACCGGCTGAATTCTTGCTCGCGGGCGCGCTTCGAGAGTCGTCCGCCGTTTTGGTGTAGAAAGCGGAACAGCAGGTCAACGGTACGATCTGGCATGTTGACGATTTCGTCGATACGCCCCCGAAATCGGTCGTAGCGAGCGAGAAATTCGGTTTCGCGCGGGAGATCTTCTTCGATAGTCTTGCGAACGCAAGCAAAAAGGAACTCAGCGTGTGGGGTCGCGTCGAAAAACCGATAGTAATCCCCGGTGTCGTTTTGAACGTCAACATTGCCATCCGCCGTCGCCCGCCAAGCAATAAGGGGCAGAAGGCGCCGTGAGTAGTTCTCCAGGACGGCACGGTACTCATCGCTGCGCTCCAGAATCGCGGCCGACACCGGAAACACGATTCCCGGCGGGTTAAAGCCGCGCCGCGCAAGTACGTGGTGAATCAGGTAGCGGTGGATGCGCCCGTTTCCATCAACGAAGGGATGGATGTAGACAAAGCCAAAGGCGAGAATGGCGGCAGCAACGACGGCATCAAGATCCTGCGCGGCAATTCGGTCGAAGGCGACCAGCCCTTCGATCAGGCCCCTCAAATCCTCCGGCCGCGCGCTGATGTGATCCGGAATCGGCATGCGCGACTCGCGATCATGCTCACCGACGAAGCCACCCTCTGCACGCAAGCCGAGGCGGACAAACCGTGCATCGCCGATAACCAGCGCTTGCAGGCGGAGCAATTCATCCAGCTCAATAGGGCGGTTCCCGGCCTCGCCGATAGCACGCCCCCATCGCTGAATGCGGTCCTGTGGCGGGTGCTCCCCTTCAATGGCGTAGCTTGATCGCGAATCCTTGAGCAACAGGAAAGCTGCCGTACGCGCCAGGACGTCCTTGGGTACGTGGGCGACAACTTCCCGCGCGCGATGCGCGAGGTCCATCGCGGCAAATGCTTCCAGTGCGGCGGTCCGGAAGACCAGTGGACAGAATTTTGGTGTGCCGGGAAGGTTATTGCGAACTCGATGCCGGGATGAATTCTCCCCTGGTATAGACCATTGCTGCTCGGAATCGACAACCGGTTCGAAGTTTCCCTTGTCCGCGTCTGGAAGCTCAAGCCGCCGGTCGAGAAGCCATTCGTATAGGAACCAAATCCGCCGCGCGTAGCGGCCCGTGGGTTTGGCTCGGACGATGGCTTCGACATCCTTCGGTTCCAGCGTGGCGAACAGACGCTTCAGGACAACCAGATCGAGACCCTCATACTTGAGGGCGAAGGTGAGATGCCCTTCCAGATCGGGGGAAGGGGCGTGGCGTGGGGTCAAGATTCGCCATCCTGGGTAGTCCTTTTTTCGATGGTGTTCGCCAGTGGCGGAAAGAGTGTGAGGGAACGGAACGCGGAGCGCATAGGCATCAATGAGCGCCGCATAGCCAGCAGGCGTGGCCCTTTCGGGGAGCGCAACGCCATGAAAAATCGTGGCCGGCCCTGAAAAACGATGCTCCATTGGTGGTTTCAGTGAAAAACGAAAGATTGTTGCGAATTTCGATGTACGGACTACGATATCATGAATTTTGATTACGGGCACGAAAGGTGCGGCCAATGAACGCACTGTGTGACAGATGATTTAGACAACCGACCGCCGATCTTCACGGGAAATCGTCACGCCAGCGTACACGTGACTTTGTTGCGGATATACCGAAGCTTTCGAGGTAAGCGTCCGGCCGTGGCACCCGGGTGGTGCGGCCGAAGCTGGCCTGCGGCCGTTGCGACGCCATCGTGCAGGCGCCCGCGCCCGGCCGGCCCATCGCCCGCGGGTTAGCCGGGCCCGGCCTGCTCGCGCACGTGCTGACCGCCAAGTACGCCGGCCATTGGCCGCTCTATCGCCAGGCGGAGATCTACGAACGCGAGGGCGTGTCGCTGGAGCGCTCGACCCTGGCCGACTGGGTCGGCGGCTGCAGCCGGCTGCTGGCGCCGCTGATCGAGAGCCTGCGCTGCTACGTGATGGCGGCGGGCAAGCTGCACGCCGACGACACGCCGGTGCCGGTGCTGGCGCCGGGCAACGGCAAGACCAGGATGGGCCGGCTCTGGGCCTACGCGCGCGATGACCGGCCGACGGCCGGCGCGGAGCCGCCGGCGGTGTGGTTCGCCTACTCGCCCGACCGCAAGGGCGAGCACCCGGCCCGCCACCTGGCCGGCTTCACGGGCACGCTCCAGGCCGACGGCTACGCCGGCTTCCATCCCCTCTACGGCGGCGGGCGCGTGCGCGAGGCGGCCTGCTGGGCGCATGTCCGCCGCAAGTTCCACGAGCTCGAGCAGGCGCACGGCCCGCCGGCGGCGCGCGAAGCGCTGGAGCGCATCGCGGCGCTGTACGCCATCGAGCAGGACATCCGCGGCCGGCCGCCCGACGAACGCCGCGCCCAGCGGCAGGCCCGCGCTGCGCCGCTGTTAGCCGACATGAAACGCTGGCGCGAAACCGCGATGACCCTGGCCCGCTGGGACGCGCTGCTGCTGTACGCCGGCGACGGCTCGGTCGAGATCGACAACAACACCGTCGAGCGCGAGATCCGGCCGGTGGCGCTGGGGCGCAAGAACTATCTGTTCGCCGGCTCCGACGCCGGCGGCGAACGTGCCGCCGCTATGTACGGCCTCATCGGCGCCGCCAAGCTCAACGGTTGGGATCCGGAGGCGTACCTGCACCACAGCACCGGCTCGCTGACCCAGGGCGCGGTTCACGTCGGCAAGGCGCTGGCCACGCTGACGGGAACCTACAACCTGGCGGGCTCGACGCCGGCCCCGTCGCCCTCGCGAACGCCACCGGGACTACCGCCAAGCCCGTGTTCCGCCCGGCGATCGGGCACTGATCCGGGCCCGCCGCGGCCCGGGCAAATCGCTGTGCCATAATGATTTGCTGGACCTCGCTGGAGTGGCGGAACTGGCAGACGCAGCAGACTCAAAATCTGCCGGGGCTTGTCCCCTTGGGGGTTCGATTCCCCCCTCCAGCACCAGCCCGCATCCCGGAGAGCCCGCGGCTGTCTTCCCCCGCGCGATTTGTTAGCTCAGATGAAGCCCGCCGGCCCGCCCGCCGCTGCGCGACGCCCCCCCCTGCCTGGAGGAGGCGGCGCTGGTCGAGATGCTGCGCACCACCGACGCCCTGTCGCGGCCGCTGGCGGCGCTGCTCAAGACGGAGAAGGTCTCGACCTCGCAGTACAACGTGCTGCGCATCCTGCGCGGCGCGCCCGCGGGGCTTCCCTGCCGCGAGATCGGCGAGCGCATGATCAGCCGCGATCCCGACATCACCCGGCTGCTCGACCGCCTGGAGCGGCGCAGCCTCGTCGCCCGCTGCCGCGACAACCCCGACCGCCGCACCGTGCTCACCCGCATCACCCCGGAAGGCCGGCAACTGCTCGCCCGGCTGGACGCGCCCCTCACCGGCACCCATCGCCGCCTGCTCGGCCACCTCGGCCCCCAGCGGCTGCGGTCGCTCACCCAACTGCTGGCCGCCTGCCGCACCGGCGGCGGCTAAAAAAATTTGGCCCATTAGTTGTTTGCACGACTAACGTTACGACGTAAATCCACATTCCCAGGAGAACCGGCGCGACGCCCACCTCAAAAGCGCCGACTTCTTCGACGCGGAGAAGTTTCCGCGGCTCACCTTCCGCTCCCGCGCGGTGACGCCCGCCGGCAAGGACCGGCTCGAGGTCGCGGGCGAGCTGACCATCCACGGCGTCACCCGCCCGGCGGTGTTCCAGGTCGAGGGGCCGACGCCGCCGGCGCGCGATCCCTGGGGCGGCACGCGCATCGGCCTGACCGCCGCGACGCGCATCAACCGCAAGGACTTCGGGCTGGCCTGGAACGCGGCGCTCGAGACCGGCGGCGTACTGGCCGGCGACGAGGTCACGATCACCATCGAAGCCGAGTTCGTGCAGGCCTGACGACGGCAGCGGCGCCGGGCGCGTCCGCCCGGCGCCGTGCCGCGCTTTAAAGCGGAATCAGACTCGGTGTAGCCCGCTGCGGGCGGGCTGGGGCGGCTTTTCCTGATGTCAAAGCCGCATGCGGGCCGATCCGCCGGGCCACGGCAGGTCTGATTCCGCTTCAGCCCGCGTGCGCTCCTCCCCGTCGCATAATAAGCCATGGGGCTGACGCACGTGGATGCCACCGTCTCCGGCGGCAACGGCAAATCCGCCCGTGTGCGCTTCCTGGTGGATAGCGGCGCCACCTATACGCTGCTGCCGCGCCGCGTCTGGCAGGCGCTCAAGCTCAAGCCGCTGGACACGCTGCAACTCGTCCTGGCCGACGGCAGCACGATCGAGCGCCCCGTCTCGGAGTGCCGCATCCAACTGCCGCAGGGCAGGCGCCACACGCCGGTGCTGCTGGGCGCCGCCGGCGACGAGGCTTTGCTGGGCACGGTCACGCTCGAGATCTTCGGTCTGGTGCTCAACCCGCTGACGCGCCGTCTGCAGCCGATGCGCATGCTGCTCGCCGCGCTCCGCGCCCGCCCTCACCCCTTGACCACCACCAGCGGCCGCAGCCGCGCCACGGCGCGCGCCAGCCCAGCTTCCTGGACCACGCTGACCACCGCGTCCACGTCCTTGTAGGCCAGCGGCGCCTCCTCCGTCAGCCCGCGGCGCGAGCCGGCGTTCACCGTCACGCCCTGCGCCGCGAGTTCCGCGCGCAGCCCCGCCACCGTCGCCTCGCGCCGCGCCCGGGTGCGCGACATCCGCCGCCCCGCCCCGTGGCAGCTCGACCCGAAACTCGCCGCCAGCGCGCCGGGCGCGCCCTCGAGCACATACGACGCCGTCCCCATGCTGCCCGGAATCAGCACCGGATCGCCCGGAAACGCCCGGGTCGCACCCTTGCGGTGCACCACCACCCGCCGCCGTTCGCCGCCCACGCTGTACTCCTCCACCTTGGCGATGTTGTGCGCCACGTCGTAGATCAGCTCCAGCCCCGCGTCCCGGCCCGCAAACACGCGCGCGAACGCCTCCCGCACCTCGAAGGCGATCATCTGCCGGTTGGCCCAGGCGAAGTTCGCCGCCGCCGCCATGGCCGCAAAGTACGCCTGTCCGTCCGTGCTGGCGAAGGGCGCGCAGGCCAGCTCACGGTCCGGCAGCTCGATCCCGTAGCCCGCCATCGCCTGGTTCATGCGCCGGATGAAGTCGGTCGCCACCTGATGCCCCAGCCCGCGCGAGCCGGTGTGGATCAGCACCGTCGCCTGCTCCGCCCGCAGCCCCATCCGCTCCGCCGCCGCCGGATCCAACACCCGCTCCACGTACCCCACCTCGACGAAGTGATTGCCCGCCCCCATCGTGCCCAACTGGTCCTCGCCGCGCGCGCGCGCATGCTCCGACACCCGCGCCGGATCGGCCCCCTCCAGCCGCCCCGCCGATTCGGTGTGCGCCAAATCGTCTTCGCTGGCGTAGCCCATCTCCCGCATGCGCCGCGCCCCACCCGCCAGCACCGCGTCCAGCTCGGCCGGCGCCAGCCGCAACCGCCCCGACCGCCCCACCCCGGACGGCACCGCCGCGAACAGCGTCCGCCCGAGATCGTGCGCCGCCGCCGCCACCTCCGCCCGGCTCAGCCGGCTGCGCAGCAGCCGCACCCCGCAATTGATGTCGTAGCCGATCCCGCCCGGCGAGATCACGCCCTCCGCCGTGTCGAACGCCGCCACCCCGCCCACCGGGAACCCGTAGCCCTCGTGCGCGTCCGGCATCGCCAGCGCCCAGCCCACGATCCCCGGCAGCGTGGCCACGTTCACCAACTGCTCCAGCGAGCGGTCGCGCTCGATCTCCTCCAGCAGCGCCGCGGTGGCGAACACCCGGGCCGGCACGCGCATGCCGGCGCGCGCGCTCGGGGCGATCTCCCACAGCGTCGGCGTGAGCGCGCGCAACGGCCAGCGTGGCTCGTTCATAGATCCAGCACCAGGTTCGTCGCCCAGCCCCCCGCCGCGCCACCCGCCACCCGCGCCTCGTGGTAGGTCACCGCCTTGATGTCCTCGCCGAACCCCTCGACCGCCGTCCCGCGCAGCGTCGCCTCCAACCGCCGCTCGCTCAGCCGGGTGAAGCGCGCCTCGCGGTAGCTCTCGCGCCGCGCCTGCATCAGCGCCAGCGCCTCGCTCAAGAAATCCACCAACAGCGCGGTCCCATCCGCCGCCTCCAGCCGCACCCGGCGCGTCACCGCCGCGCCACGGCCGCGCGGCCGCATCGCCGCCGCCACGCCGCGTAGCGCGTCGCGAAACAGCGCCGCGCGCGTCGCGCCCGTCACCCGCAGGCGCACGTCCGAGGTATGTTCCAGCCGCCGGTACGGCATCGCCGCTCAGCCCGCCTGGCTCAAGGTTCGCATAAACCATGCCGCCGCCAGCCGCGCCACCTCCTCCAGCGCCCCCGGCTCCTCGAACAAATGGGTCGCGCCGGCGATCACCGCCAGTTCCTTTTCCGCCCGCAGCCGGGCGTACACGGTCCGGTTCAGCTCCAGCACCTCGCGGTCCTCCCCGCCCACGATCAGCAGCGTCGGCGCCCGCACCCGCTCCACCGCCTCGGTCGCCAAGTCCGGCCGCCCGCCGCGCGACACCACCGCCCGCACCGTGTCGCCCAGGCGCACCGCCACATCCAGCGCCGCCGCCGCGCCGGTGCTCGCCCCGAACAGCCCCAACCCCAACCCCTGCGTGCGCGGGTCGCGCGCCAGCCACGCCGCTCCCCCTTCCAACCGCGTCCCCAGCAGCGCGATGTCGAACCGCCGCTCCACGTCCGCGTCCTCCGCCTCGGTCAGCAGGTCCATCAGCAGCGTCGCCAGCCCCGCCGCCCGCAGCGTCCGCGCCACCGCATTGTTGCGCGCGCTCCGCCGGCTGCTGCCGCTGCCGTGCGCGAACAGCACCACCCCCCGCGCCGCCGCCGGCCGCCGCAGCCTTCCCGCCAGCTCCACCCGCCCCACGCCGATGCTTACTTCTTCAACCGCGTCCGGCTGCATGTTCCGCCTCCAGATACGCCCGCAGCAGCGGCGCCGCCGCCAGCCGCGTCACCGCGCCCTCGAGCCCCGCCCGCGGCGGCAGCGTGTCGGTGGTGGTCAGCGAGCGCACCGGCGGACGCAGCAGCTCGCGCCAGCGCCGCCCGTGAAAGCCGCCGTGCGTCACCAGCACGTGGATCTCGCGCGCCCCGTGCCGCGCCAGCGCGCGCGCCGCCAGCACCAGCGTGGTCCCCGTGTCCAGGATGTCGTCCACCAGCACCGCGCGCTCGCCCACCGCCCCCGACGGCTCCCCCAGCCGCACCCCGCGCGCCGTGCGCTCCTTCACGAAGCCCACCACCGCCGCGCCGCCGCCCAGCCGCGCCCGCACCGCCTCGCAGCGCGCCAGCGCGCCCTGGTCGGGCGCCGCCAGCGTCGCCGCTTCCCACCCCCGCGCCCG
>JAKAOE010000085.1 GCA_021823305.1 Acidobacteriota bacterium | reverse complement strand
GCCACCTCGCGCGCCAGGTTCTTCTCGATCGTGCCGCGCGCCCGCACCAGCGCTTCCTTGTTCGCCTCCACCAGCGTGACGCTATAGCCGAACTTGGCCAGCACGTGGGCGATGCCGTTGCCCATCGTGCCGCCGCCGATCACCGCGACCTGCTGAATCTCCATCCCCGTAGCGTCCTTTCCGCAACCCGCCCGGCTACAGCCGCTCGATCGCCATCCCGAAGGCGTTGCCGCCGCCCAGGCACAGCGCCGCGATGCCGCGCCGCGCGCCGCGCTGCTCCAGCGCGTGCATCAGCGTCACCAGCACCCGGCACCCGCTGGCGCCGATCGGATGCCCGATCGCCACCGCGCCCCCGTTGACGTTCACCCGCTCGGCCGCAATCCCCAGCTCGCGGATCACCGCCACCGACTGCACCGAGAACGCCTCGTTCAACTCGTAAAGATCGGTATTCGCCGCCGACCATCCGGTCTTGGCCCACAGCCGCCGCACCGTCTCCACCGGCGTCATCATCACCCACTTCGGCTCCAGCCCGCTCACCGCCTGCGCCACGATCCGGAACTTGGGCGTGAGGCCCAGCTCCTTCGCTTTGGCCGCGGTCGTCACCACCACCGCCGCAGCGGCGTCGTTGATGCTGCTGGCGTTGCCCGCGGTCACCGTGCCGTCTTTCTTGAACGCCGGTTTGAGCTTGCGCAGCGTCTCCAGGGTGGTATCCGCGCGCGGCCCCTCGTCCTGGCGCACGATCACCGGCTCGCCCCTCTTCTGCGGCACCTCCACCGGCACGATCTCGGCCTCGAACCGCCCCGCCTGCATCGCGGCCACCGCCTTCTGGTGGCTGCCGAGCGCGTAGGCGTCCTGATCCTCGCGCGTGACCTTGTACTTCTCCGCCACCAGCTCGCCCGTCAGCCCCATGTGGAAGTCTTCGTAGACGTCCCACAGCCCGTCGTGAATCATCGAGTCCACCGCCGCCGCGTCGCCCATGCGGAAGCCGGTGCGCGCGGTCAGCAGCAGATACGGGCAGTTCGACATGGACTCCATCCCGCCCGCCACCACCACCTGCGCGTCGCCCAACTGTACCGCCTGCGCCGCCAACCCCACCGCCTTGAGGCCCGAGCCGCACACCTTGTTCACCGTCAACGCGGCCACCGCCGGCGGCAGCCCGCCGTACAGCGCCGCCTGCCGCGCCGGGTTCTGCCCCAGCCCCGCCTGCACCACGTTGCCCATGATGCACTCGTCGACCTGTTCCGGTTGCAGGCCGGCGCGGCGCACCGCCTCACGCACCGCCACCGCGCCCAGCTTGGGCGCCGCCAGCGACGACAAACCGCCTTGGAATCGGCCAACCGGCGTGCGCACGCCCGCCACAATCACGGCTTCGCTCATGCCATTGAGTATAACCAAGCAGCTTCGCGATCTGCTGTGACCCGCATAATAAAAGGAAGTCGCAATGATCGCGGTTCGATCCATCCTGCGCGCGTGGGCGTGCATCCTCAGCGGCCGGCGGCCGGTGCTATCGGTGGAGATGACCAACGTGTGCCCGCTGCACTGCCCCGGCTGCTACGCCTACGATCCCGCGCATCTCACCGCCACGACGCTGCGCCAACTGGGCGACCGCAGCGGGCCCGAGCTGGTCGCCGGCGTGCTCGATCTGGTCGAGCGACTGCGCCCGCTGCACGTCTCGCTGGTCGGCGGCGATCCGTTGGTGCGCTTGCGCGAGCTCGACCAACTGCTGCCCGAGCTGTCCCGCCGCGGCCTCAACGTCCAGTTGGTCACCAGCGCCTTTCGCCCCATCCCGGAACCCTGGGCGTGCATCCCCAACCTCGATATCGCCGTCTCGGTCGATGGCCTGCGCGCCGAACACGACCTTCGCCGCGCCCCGGCCACGTACGAGCGCATCCTCCGCCACATCGCCGGCCACCAGGTGACGGTGCATTGCACGATAACCGCCCCCATGCTCGAGCGCGACGGCTACCTCGAGGAGTTCGTCGCCTTCTGGTCCGCCAACGCCAACACCAGGCGCGTCTGGATGAGCATCTTCACGCCCCAGCGCGGCGCCACGCATGCCGAGATTCCCAGCCCGGCGCAACGCGAGCAGGCGGTGCGCGAGCTGCTCCGCCTGCGCGAGCGCTACCCGCGGCTCGACATGAGGCGTGGCGCGATCGAGGCCTTCCGCCATCCCCCCGCCTCGCCCGCAAAGTGCGTTTTCGCCCGCGTCTCGCACGTCGTCTCCTCCGACCTGGCCACTCGCGTCACCCCCTGCCAGTTCGGCGGCGACCCCGACTGCTCCCGCTGCGGCTGCCTCGCCTCGGTGGGCATGGCCGCCATGGCCGACCACCGCCTCCCCGGCGGCCTCCGCGCCGGCGCGTTGTTCGAGATCTCGCACGCCATCGGCGAACGCCGCCTCCCGCACTGACAAAAAAACGGCGCAGACGCCCGAGGCGCCTGCGCCGAGTGCTCAACCAGAAGGGACCCCTCTTACTGCGAAAGCGAATTCCGCAGGATCTTGATCTCCACCGTGCCGCCCGCGGTGCGGCGCACCGGCCCGGCCGCGGTCGCCTCGGCCGCCGCCGGCCGCATGTCGCCCATGCCCATGGTGTAAATGCGATAGAGCGGAATGTTGTTCTCCAGCACCAGGTGGCGCACCACCGCGTCCGCCAGTTGCTGGCTCTGCGCAATGCCGGCCGCCCCGCGCCGGCTGGAGTAGGCGGTGACCTCCACCACGTACCCCTTCTGCGCCGCCAGGCCTTCAAAGAAGGTGTCGAGCTGCTGCTGCGTGTCGGCGTTCAGCCGCGCCGGCCCGGGACGGAAGTGCAGTTCCGCGCGCTGCGCCACCCGATACTGGTCCACCCCCTCCAGCCGCGTGTTGGCGCTGGCCACCTGCCCGCTAAGCTGCGACGCCTGCTGCGCCTCCTGCTGCACCTGCTGTTGCGCGGCGTCGGCGGTGGCGTTCGCCTGGCGTGCGCGATCGGCCGCGGCGGCCAGTTCGGCCTTGTTGCGCGCGTCCACCTTGGCCACGGCGTTGGCGTTGTCGGCCGTCAGCCCGTCGAGCTCGTTGACCCGGTCGCGAATCGGCGAAAGCTGATTCTGCACGTACTTCTTGCGCGCGAAGGGATTCAACCGGCCCCAGAAGCCCTGGTGCAGGTTCTCCTTCAGCGGCGCGTGCGGCTGCGCCTGCGTGGTGGCCGCCGTGGACGAGCCCGAACTGCCCTGTCCCGCCGCTTGCGCCGCGGCCGGCAGGCAAAGTGCGGCGGCAAACGCAGCGGCGGCGATCCAGGCAAATCGCGGGGGCCGCGCCTTTTGCCCGCGGGCAAAGCGGGCGCGGAAAGGCCGAGAAATTCCCAAGGGGGCGAGCGTCGCAGCGAGCCCGCCTCCGGGAAGCAAGGAGGCGCGGCCCCGGCGAGGCGCAGCGCCGGGTTGGGGCCTCTGGGGCCCCGGCCCGGCGTGAGCACAAGCGGGACGCGCGGCGTAGCCGCGCTGGGGCCCGCGCCAGTCAATAGTAGATTGGGTGCGCATGATGAGCCTCCAGATATTGCCGGTCCGCCCTTCTCCCTACACGCCGAGGGCCAAACCGCCGCGGCCGGAAAAGGCCAGCAAAACCAAGGCCCAGCCGCGCCCGCCCGGCCGCCACGCCACGGAAATCCGGCTTGGCATCAGGTAAAAAGCGCGATATCCTGATCCGCGAAGCACGTAGTGCTCGCCGCAAGGGGATATGACGCAATGCTGATTCTGGCTTTTGTAGTGGCCGCGGTGGCGATGCGGTTCCTGCCGCACGTTTGGAACTTCACGCCGGTTGTCGCCATGCTGCTGCTGGCGGCCAGTCACATGAAGCCGAAGTACCTCTGGGTGCCCATCGCGGCGCTGATGGCCAGCGACTTCGCCCTCAACCTCTGGGTCTACCACGCCCCCGGCGGCCTCGACCAATACTTCACCTGGGCGGCGTGGCTGGTGGTGCTGGGCCTGGCGCTGCTCGCACTGCGCGGCAAAAAGCTCGGCCTCGGCCGGCTGGCGGGCACCACCGTGGCCAGCTCGACGCTGTTTTTCCTGATCAGCAACTTCGGCGTCTGGATCGCCGGCGGCCTCTATCCCCGCACCTGGAGCGGCTTGGCGTCCTGCTTCACCCTGGCGCTGCCCTTCTTCCGCAACGCCGCGCTCGGCGACCTGCTCTACGTCGGCGCCTTCTTCGGTCTCTACGCCTTGATCCAGCAGCGGCAACTCGCGCACAGCGCGGCCTAAGCCCTCGAATGGCTGCGCGCCGCCAGGCGCTGATTCTCTTTAATCCGGCGGCGGGACGACAACCGCAGCGGCGGGCGCGCCAGGTCCGCTCGCTGGCGGCGGAGCTGCAGGCTGGCGGTTGGACCGTCGCCATCGAGCCCACCGCTGCCAAAGGCGACGCCGGACGCAAGACACGCGCGGCCGCGGAGCGCGGATGCGACGTCGTGATCGGCTGCGGCGGCGACGGCACGCTGCAGCAGATCGCGCAGGCGCTGGTGGAAACGCAGCTCGCCGGCGCGCAGCCACCCCTCCTTGCCGTGGCGCCGCCCTGGGGCACGGCTAACACCTTCGCCTGCACCCTCGGCTGTCCCAACCGCCCGCGCCGCGCCGCGCGCTGGCTGCTGCGCGCCCAGCCGCGCGCGCTCCCGCTGGGCGAGCTGGAAAACGCCGCCGGCGAGCGCCGCTATTTTCTCTCCATCGGCAGCGCCGGCTACGACGCCGCCATCGTGCACAGCGTGCGCGGCGAGACCAAGAAAAAGTGGGGCAAGCTCGCCTTCGCCGCCGCCGCCGCGACCCTCTGGCGGCGCTACTTCCCCGCCCCGATGCAACTCACCGCCGGCGGCAGCCCCACCACCGCCGACGGCGTGATGCTCGCTCTGACCCGCTTCTACGGGGGGCGCCTGCGCCTCGGCCGCCCCGCTCCCGACGGCGCCCTGACGCTCCTCCTCCGCGGCGCCCCCCGGCTGCTGCCGCTGCAGGGCCTGGCGCTGGTCAGCCTCGGCCTGGTCCACGCCCCCGGCGTCGAGCGGCTGCCCCGCCCCGAGGTGGCGATCACCACCCCCGGCATCCCGCTCGAAGTGGACGGCGAGCCCGCCGGCCTCTCCCCCGCCCGCCTGCGCCTGAGCCCGCAAAAACTCCAGGTCCTGGCCTGACGCCGCCGCTGTATTCTTGCCTGAAATGCAGCCGGCAACTGGCACTCCCTCCGACAGCCGCCCCCACGGCCTGGTGCGCGCCATGGGCCTGTGGGATGTAATGCTGTTCAACATCGCCGCCGTCGTCGGCCCGCGCTGGGTGGCGGCCGCGGCGCACACCGGCCCGAGTTCGATCAGCCTGTGGGCCACCGCCGCGCTGCTCTTCTTTCTCCCCTCCGCCTTGGTGATCACCGAACTGGTGACGCGTTACCCCCACGTCGGCGGCATCTACTCCTGGACCCACGAGGCCTTCGGCCCCTTCCACGGCTTCGTCAGCGGCTGGGCCTACTGGACCTACACCATCGTCTACTTCCCCGCCCTGCTCAACGCCAGCGTCGCCATGTCGGTCTACATGGGCGGCGCGCGCTTCGCGCCCCTGGCGCTCAACAAGGGCTTCGTCATGGCCGGCTCGCTGCTGATCCTGGCGCTGGCGATCTGGCTCAACCTCGTGGGCGTGAAGATCGGCAAGTGGCTGGAGAACGCCGGCGCCATCGGCACCTACCTGCCGCTGGCGCTGCTGGTGCTGTTCGGCGCCTGGTTCGCGGTGCACTTCGGCTCGGCCACGCACTTCAGCCCCGCCACCATGGGGCTTGCGGTGAACTGGGGCACGATCAACTACTGGTCGCAGATCGCCTTCGCCTTCAGCGGCCTCGAAGTGGTCTGCTTCATGAGCGAGGAGGTGCGCGATCCGCAGCGCACGCTCAAGCACGGCATCCTGGGCGCCGCGGTCGCCATCGCGGCGATCTACATCCTGGGCACGATGGGCACGCTGGCGATCCTGCACCCCGGCCAGGTGGACCTGCGCGCCGGCGCCATCCAGGCGCTGACCTCCGCCGCCGGCCAGTTCGGCCTGGTCTGGATCGCGATCATCGCCGCCATGATCCTGGCGGTGGGTAACGTCGGCGGCGTGGGCACCACCGTCGCCGGCGTGGCGCGCGTCCCCTTCGCCGCCGGCCTCGACCGCTACCTCCCCAAGGCCTTCGGCAAGATCCATCCCAAGTGGAAAACCCCCTGGGTGGCGATGCTGGTGCAGGGCGGCGCCGCCGCGCTGCTGCTCATCGTCAGCCAGATCGGCGGCGCCAACGCCGCCAGCGCCTACCAGCTCCTGGTGGACGCCACCGACGTGATGTACTTCATCGCCTTCATCTACATGTTCCTCGCCGTGCTCAAGCTCCGCCACCGCCCCGACCGCGGCCGCCCCGGCCACGCCCTCATCCCCTTCGGCCAGCTCGGCGTCTGGGTCTGCGGCCTCCTCGGCCTGGCCATCACCATCCTGGCGATCGTCGTCTCGCTCATCCCCCCCGGCGACCTGCAAGGCTCCCCCGTCGTCTTCGAAATAAAACTGATCGTCATCTGCGCCGCCCTAATCCTCACCGGCCTCATCCTCTACTGGCGCAAAAACAAACGCGGCCCGCTGGAGACCGCCGCAACCCCCGCCGCCTGACCCCCTCCCCGCCCGGCTCGTATAAACTAACGTAAGAATGCCCATGCTGGCGGCATCCGCGTGTGACCTGGAGAATTATCTCCGTTACCCCGACCATGCCCTCGACGGCCGGCTGACGGAGTTGCGCGCGCGCTTGGGCGAGCGCGTGCTCATCCTCGGCCATCACTACCAGCGCGACGAGGTCATCAAGTTCGCCGACTACCACGGCGACTCGCTCCGCCTGGCGCAGCGCTCCGTCGAGCATCCCGAGGCCGAGTTCATCGTCTTCTGCGGCGTGCACTTCATGGCCGAAAGCGCCGACATCCTGCGCGCCCCCCACCAGCAGGTGATCCTCCCCGACCTCAACGCCGGCTGCTCCATGGCCGACATGGCCGAGTTCTCGCAGGTCGAGGAAGCCTGGGAGCAGTTGCAGGAGCTCGGCTTGGCCGAGCAGTTCCTGCCCATCACCTACATGAACTCCACCGCCGCCATCAAGGCCTTCTGTGGGCGCGAGGACGGCGCCGTCTGCACCTCCTCCAACGCGCCCGCGGCCTTCCGCTGGGGCTTCACGCAACGGCCCAAAATCCTCTTCCTGCCCGACCAGCATCTCGGCCGCAACACCGGCGCCAAGCTGGGCCTCCGCCTGGACGACATGCTGGTCTGGGACCCGCGCCAGCCCCTCGGCGGCAACAGCGCGTCCGCGCTGGCCCAGGCGCGCGTGCTGCTCTGGAAGGGCCACTGCTCGGTGCACCAGCGTTTCCGCCCCGAGCAGGTGGATCAATGGCGCGCGCGCGACCCGCGCATCCGCATCCTGGTGCATCCCGAGTGCTGCCACGAGGTGGTCGCCAAGGCCGACCTGGTGGGCTCAACCGACTTCATCATCCGCCAGCTGCGCCAGGCGCCCGCGGGCACGC
>JAKAOE010000084.1 GCA_021823305.1 Acidobacteriota bacterium | reverse complement strand
GGGCTGTATCTGGCGCGGCCGCATGCGCCCGCCGGCGCGCCGGCCCCGGCCATGGCCCGCGCCCGGCGCTCGCTGTACCTGGCGGCGGCCGCGCATCTCGACCGCACGCAGGCCCTACTGGTGGAGCTCAAGCACGCGCCGGCGGGTCCGAACGGCGTGGTGAATCTCGCCCCCGAACGGGACGCGGCCCGCCGCCTGCTGGCCTCCAACCGGCTGGTGCAGCAGAGCCTGACCGCCGGCCCGCCGCAAACCACCGGCATGGCCGCGGCCACGCTGGCGCGGCTGGAGCCGGTGCTGATCGAGATCGAACATGCGCCGGCGCACGCCAGCCGGCGGGAATGGGAAGCGATGGAAGGCAGCATCGCCCGCAACGCGCTCCTGTTCAAAGTCCGCGTGCTGCAGCAGACGCTGCGCGCGCAGGCGCTCTCTTCCAAGGAGGACGGAAGCCTATGAAGCACCGCAACTGGATCGGCATCGCCGCACTGGCGCCGCTGGCATTGGCGCCGCTGCGGGCGCAGCAGGCGCCGCCGGCGCCGCCCCCGCCCCGGCCCGTGATTGCCAAAGTAGCGCCGCCCCCGCCCACGCCGCCGCCGGGTTACCAGAACGCGCTGGACATGATCAACAGCGGGCAGTACCGCGCCGCCCTGGCCCAGTTGAAGGCGCTGCGCGCCTCGCGCGCCTACGGCGACGCGACGCTGTACTGGAAGGCGTACGCGCAATCAAAGCTGGACCAGAAAGGCGCGGCACTGGCCAACCTCAAACGGCTCAGGCTGCAGTACCCCATTAGTTCCTGGCAGCCGGACGCGGCGGCGCTGGAGTTGGAGTTGGCGCAGGCCAACCGCGAGCTGCAGGCGAGCGCCCGCGCCCTGCGCGCCGCGCCGATGATCGCCCGCTTCCGGGCTCCGGACGGCGGCGCGGTCAGCGGCGCGGACGAGTTGAAGCTGCTGGCGATCAATGGCCTGATGCAAAACGATCCCAAGAAGGCGCTGCCGCTGCTGGAGCAGGTCGTCTCCGGCCCGGATTCGCTGACGGTGAAACGGCACGCGCTGTTCGTACTGGCGCAGAGCCGCGACCCCAATGCGGTGGCGGCGATCGAGCGGCTGGCGGGGAACGCCGCCTCGCCGGAGTTGCAGCAGGAGGCGATCCGCGATCTCGCCATCACCGGCCACGCGGACGACCTGTGGGCGGTCTATCAGCAGAACCCGCCGCTCGACGCCAAACGGGAGATCATCCAGTCGCTGGCGATTTCGGGCAACGTGACGCGGCTGATTCAACTGGCGCAGACGGAGAAGAACCCTGAACTCCAGATGGACGCGGTGCGGGCGCTGGGGATCAGCTCCTCGCCCGCCGCCGAGCGCGCCGTCGCCGGGCTGTATGCCGGCGCGGCGAACCGCAACCTCAGCCAGGCGGTGATCGAGGCGATGTTCGTGCACGGCGACGCGGCCGGGCTGGTGACGCTGGCGCGCCGGGAGACCGACCCCACGCTCAAGCAGGCGATCGTGCAGCGGCTGTCGCTGATGCACAGTCCGGCGGCGACCGCCTACCTGATGGAGATCCTCAGCCACTAGGAGACCCGCATGCGCCTGCGCCTGGCCGCCGCTTCCCTGCCCTGCCTGCTGGGCGCCGCACTGGCGGCGCAGGCGCCGCGTTTTCTCGACACGCGCCTGACGCCGCCGCCGGCGGGCGCTACGCTGGCTTCGGAGCTGCGCGCAGCAGGCACGGGTCCGCGTTGGCTGGGCTACGCGGCGCCGGGTGTGGCGGAGCGGCAGGGCGAGTGCGGGGTGGCCGGCAGCGCGCCGCGGCCGCGAACGCGCGGCCGGAGCCGCTGTTCGTGCTGATCCGGCTCGCGCACGGCAGCGCCACCCGGGTTCGCCAGTTCCAACCCGGCTGCCAGCTCGACGCCGGCGGACTGGCGGTAACCTGGCTGGGCGACGTACCGGCGGCGGCGAGCGCGGCAGCGCTGGCGGCACTGGCCGGAGGCAGCGGCGGCGCGAGCCCCGGCGCACTGGCGGCGCTCGCCGCTTCGGCCGGTCCGGAGGCGACCGGCGCGCTGATCCGGCTGGCGCGCAACGCGGCCGCGCCCAAGCTGCGCGGGCAGGCCTTGTTCTGGCTGGGACAGCGCGCCAGCCGGCGGACCCGCGCGCGCTGGCGTTCTTCCGGCAAATTCTGGGCCGCTAGCCGGGACCGCCCTCGGCGTGCCCGCCGTCCCCGGCGCCGCACGCATTCCCGACGGGTATAATCGCGGCATGATGCTTGCCGCAGCCCTCCTGGCGGGAAGGTTGGCCGCGCCGCGGCCGGTGCAATCCGTGACCGAGAGCGTGCCCACCCGCGCCGCGCATCTCATCGCGCTCGGCGACCAGGCGGTGCGCAGCAACGACCTGCGGGCGGCGCTACAGGACTACAAAAAGGCCGACTCGGCAGCGCGGCATCGCTGCGTCTCCTGCCTGCTCAGGCTTTCAGGCGCCGAGCGCGAGGCCGGCGACAGCGGCGCGGCGCTCAAGGCGGCGCAACGGGCGGTGGCGGCGGCCGCGGGGCGTCCGGTGCTGGCCGCGGCGGCGGAGACGCAGGCGGGCGACCTGCTGTCGGCGCGAGCCGGACTCGATCATCCCAAACGTGGAGAATTGCGGCAAGCCGCGGCCGCATACCGCGCGGCGCTGGCGGAGACGCCCGGCGGCGCGAGCGACGCGGCGCTGCAGTTCAAGCTGGACGTGATCCGCATTCGGGAAGGACGGCAGGCGGAGGGGTTGGCGGGGTTGCGGTCGCTGGCGGCACACCCCGACGCCAGCGCCGGCGTCGCGCGCCAGGCGCGGGAAATCGTCGCCACGCCCCAACTGGCGTTCGAGCAGTTGCCGCCGGAGTTCCGCTTCACCGCCGATGACGGCCACAGCTACAGCAACAAGGCGCTGCGGGGAAAGGTCGTCCTGATCGATTTCTGGGCGTCCTGGTGTCCCCCCTGCCGCGACGCCGCTCCGATGATTCAAGGCGTGCAGGAACGATTCGGCAAGGACCCGGACTTCCTGTTGGTAGGCGTCAGCGCGGACAACAGCAACGCGGCGATGAAGAGCTTCGTCAAGAACCACCATTTGAGCTGGCCCGAGTACCGGGACCAGAAGGACAGGATCGAGAACGCGTTCGGAGTCAGCGGCATACCGACCTACGTGGTGCTGCGGCGAGACGGCTCCATCGCCTTTTTCGATACCGGACTGGACTACAACTTCTACGGCACCGTACCCTCGGGCCGCACGTGGATGGCACTGCGCAACGTCATCGAGCGGGAATTGCGCGGGAAGAAGCATTATTGAGTCTTGCGCAATATAGTGTCGGCTACCGAAGCGAGCGCGTCGGGCCCGGCTTGATGCCGGGCCCGATTCCAGCCCGTGGCGATTGACACCGTAATACGCAAGACTCAATAACGGGCGCGGGCCCGGCGAGCTGAAGCCCGGGGGGACTATAATCGCCGCATGATTGTGAGCGCAGCGCTACTTGCCACCCTGCTGGCCCGGCCGCTGCCGCGCCCGCGGCAGGCGGCGGGCGAGCCAGTGTCGCCCGACGTGGCGAAGTTCGCGACTCTGGGCGATCGCGCGGCGAAGCAGTTGGACTTCAACGCCGCGCTCAAGGATTACAAGAAGGCCGACAAGGCCGCGGGGCACGATTGCGTGGCGTGCCTGTTGCGGATCGCCACCGCGGAGAGCCGGCTGGGCGACCTAAACGCCGCGGTGGACGCGGCGAAGAAAGCGGGCAAGCTGGCCGCCGGCAATCCGGCGCTGCTGGAGCCGGCGGAGCAGCAGTTGGGCGACCTCCTGACGGCGCAAGCCGGGCTGGCGCATCCCGACCAAGGCAAGCTGAAGCGGGCAGCGGCCGCGTTCACGGCGGCGCTGAACGCCGGCGCCGGCGCCGCCCAGCGCGACACGCTACGGTACGACCTGGATGTGCTGCTCATCCGCCGCAAGCAGGCGGACGCGGGACTGGCGGGACTGCGATCGCTGACGAGCGACACGGCGCTGAACCCAACGCTGGCGAGCCAGTCGCACAAGATCCTGGCGGACCCAAAGCTGGCGTTCGAGGTCATCGCGCCGGACTTTTCGTTTACCGCCAATGACGGGCACACCTACAGCACGACCAGTCTGAAAGGGAAAGTCGCGCTGATCGATTTCTGGGGAACCTGGTGCGAGCCGTGCCGGCAGTCGGTTCCGATGCTGCAGGCGGTGCGGAGCGAGTTCGCGCGCAAGCCCGGCTTTGTGATGCTGGGCGTCAGCAGCGATACGGATGCCGCGACCTGGCGCAAATTCATGCAACAGCAACGCATGGTCTGGCCCGATTTCCTGGACTCGGACCAAGCGGTGCAGCAGGCATTCGACGTGCGCGAGTTCCCGACGTATATCGTGCTGCGGCGCGACGGATCGATCGCGTTCCGGGATTCCGGACTCGAGCCCCGCAACGACGTGGCCGCGCTCGACATGATCACCGGCCAGCAACGGGCCCTGGAACGCGCGATCCTGCGGGCGCTACACCAGTAGACACCTGAAACAACAGCGGCGTTCAGCGGGTGGCGGGCTGGCTGAGGGTGAGGGCGACGACGTTGAGCGTGGGGCCGCGCGAGGGGGCGGTCTTGACCGTCACCCAAAGACGATTCTTCTCATGGCTGGCTTCGACGGCGGCGATCGCCTTGGCCTTGCCGGCGGCGTTGAAGGGCTCGAAATCGCCTTTGGCGTCCACGAGGCCGAGGGTCCAGCCCTGCCGGGCGCATTTCAGCAGGCAGTCGCTGGGATGATCGCCGGGGTGGGATTTGAAGGCGGCGTAGCAGTGGCTGTCCATCAGCCAGCCGGAGGTGGTGCTGGCTGAAGCCTGCCAGCGGGAAACGCTCACCGCCAGCAGCACCACCGCCGCCGCCGCCACCCAGGCGACGGCGCGCAAGCGGCCGGTGTCGGCGCCGAAGCCCAGCCAGGCGCGCCGGCGGGGCGGCGGGGGCGGCGCCACCGCGGGCGGCCGCAGCGCGGCGGGAGCCAGCGGCTCGTCCAAGCCGGTGGCCAGCGCCTGGCGCAGGCGTGCGCCGGCGCCCTCGGGCATGGCGAAGTAGCGCTCGTCGGCGTAGAGGCGGCGCATCTGATCCACCACGGCCAGCAGGGCGCGGCAGCGGGCGCAGCCGGCGCGGTGGCGCTCGAACGCCTCCGCCTCCGGCCCGGCCAACTCGCCGTCCAAATACTCCGACATCGCGGAAAGATAGCCGGGACAATCCATCGTTACATCCCCGCTCCCGGGGTCCCTCCCCTTCCCAGCGGCGCCGCCAGGCGGTCCCGCAACTGCAGACGCGCGCGCAGCAGCCGGGTCTTGACGTTGGCCACGCTCAAGCCGAGCACATCGGCGGTCTCCTGGGTGGACAGCATCTGGATGTCGCGCAGGGCGATCACCTCGCGATAGCCCGGCGGCAGCCCCTCCAGGGCATGGTGCAGAATCCGCTCGGTCTCCTCGCGACCCAGACGCTGCTCGGGATTTTCGCGCCACTCGGCCACATCGCGCGGTACGAGACCGTCTTCGGTGGCGCGCGGCTCGTCGAGCGACTCCCACAGGCCGGTGTGGGCCTTGCGCAGTTTCATGCGGGCGGTATTGAGCGCGATCTGGGTGAGCCAGGTTTGAAACTTGGATTCCGCCCGGAACTGGTCGAGGTGCTCATAGGCGCGCAGGAACGTCTCCTGGACCACTTCCTCCGCATCCGCCGGGTTGCGGGTGATGGCCAAGGCGGAGCGGAACAACCCGCGCTCGTATCGGCTTACCAGCGTATAAAACGCCTCCCTGTCGCCGGAGCACGCCCGCCGGACCAACCCCAGATCATCCTCGACCGCAGGTCCGGTTTCGGGCATGCACCATCCTAATACGATGTCCGGGCTGCTCAGAAGTTACGCCGGCTGAAGCGGTTGCGCCGCAGGCAGGATGGTGCCGCGGCACTCGCCCCAGCCGATGCGGCCCACCCCGGGCCGCTCGCACCAGGCGCGGAAGCTGATTTCGTCGCCATCCTCCAGGAATTTGCGGCTTTCTCCGTTGGGCAGGGTCAGCGGCTGGCGGCCGGCCTGGGTGATCTCGAGCAGGCAGCCGCGCTCGTCCGGGCCGGGGCCGGAGACGGTGCCGGTGCCAAGCAGATCGCCAGGCCGCAGCGGGCAGCCGTTGCTGGCGTGATGGGTCAGCATTTGGGCCAGGGTCCAGTAGAGCACCAGCAAATTGGTGCGGCTGAGCCGCAGCGGGGCGAACCCCTGTTCCCGCATCGCCGCGGTGGCGAGATAGGCTTCAACGGTCATGTCGAGGCCGCCGTGGGCACGGTCGCCGGGGTGGTCGAGATAGGCCAGCGGCGCGGGATCGCCCGGCGGGCGCGGGCGTGGCGGACAGCGGAAGGGCGCCAGCGCCTCGGCCGTCACCACCCAGGGCGAGAGCGTGGTGGCGAAATTCTTGCCCAAGAACGGGCCCAGGGGCTGATACTCCCAGCGCTGGATATCGCGTGCCGACCAGTCGTTGAGCAGGCAGAGGCCGAAAATGTGCTCCTCCGCCGCGGCCAGCGGAATCGAGGTACCGCGCGGGTTGCCGCCAGCGACCAGGACGCCCACTTCGAGCTCATAGTCGAGCTGACGCGAGGGTCCGAATTCCGGCGGCTCGGACTCGCCTTTCGGTCCCAGGCGCTGGCCGCAGGGGCGGCGGATCACCTCCGGGGCCGCGCCCAGCGACGAGCTGCGCCCGTGGTAGCCGACGGGCACGTACTTGTAGTTGGGCAGCAGCGGGTGATCCGGCCGGAAAAGCCGGCCGACATTGGCGGCGTGGTCGCAGGAGGCGTAGAAGTCGGTGTAATCGCCCACGTCGGCGGGCAGCAGCATGCGGGTGTCCTGCTGCGGCGCCAGCATGGATTCCAGCCGCTCGGGATGGGGCGCGCCGGCGACACAGATGCCGTGCAGACGCTGGCGCAACCCGCGCCGCAACGATGCGGGCAGCGCCATCAGCGGGTTGAGCGCGGGCGCGGCGCAAGCGGCGTGCACCGCTTCCGGCAGGCCGGCGAACTCCCCGCCGGCGAGGGCGGCGCGCAGGCTCAGAATGCGATCGCCGAGGGCAACGCCGAGGGTGGGGCCGACGGACGAAGCGAAGACGCCGTAGGGCAGGTTGGCGAGAGGAAAGTCGGCACCGGGGAGGTTGGCCGAAGGCAGCCACGACAATTCCTGCCCGCCCGCGCCCGGCGCGTTCATGAGCAGTACTGGTCGAAAGCCGCGGTCAGCGCCTGGGCGATTTCCGGTCCCGACTGGCCTTCAATGCTGCGACGCTCGAGCATGAAGACCAGCTTGCCGTCGCGCAGCAGACCCACCGAAGGCGACGAGGGCGGGAAGGGCGCAAGATAGCCGCGGGCGCGGTCGGTGGCTTCCAGGTCGGCGCCGGCGAAGACGGTGATGGCGCGGTCGGGGCGGCGCGAATGGCGCAACGCCTGGATGACGCCGGGGCGCGCCTTGCCGGCGGCGCAGCCACAGACCGAATTCACCACCACCAGGGTCGTGCCCGGCCGGCTCACGGCGGCGTCCACCGCCGCGGCCG
>JAKAOE010000083.1 GCA_021823305.1 Acidobacteriota bacterium | reverse complement strand
CAGCCGCGCCAATCCGTACGCGGTGGCGAACGGCGTAACCGCGAACAACGCGGCGTTGACCCTGCCGCCGGTGCGCCTGGCGTTCAACCAGATCCGCCAGGCCATCGGCGTGGACGGCCTGGGCTCGCTCATCTGGCATGGGCATCCGGCGCAGGTGGCGGCCTATGAGGAGTTGGGGTTCGTGATCAGCGAGATCGAGAAGGGTGGGGCGAACCAGGACCTCGACCTGCTCTTCCGCAACAAGACGATGGGCGGCGTGAAGATCCGCGAGAACATCCACGCCGACACCACCCGGCTCGACCTGGTGAACCTGGAAACCTGGGGACGGGTGGAATGGTTGCCGATCGACTACTACGAGGTCGGAGGCACGACCGTGTTTCCGGTGTACGGAGCGTCCGGCGGCATTGCCGCCAGCTACCTCTTCTACCTGGTCACCGGCGTGCAGTTCTTCATTGACAATCCACGCGCGGTCTCATCGGTGACCTCGCTGGCGTTGCCTTCGGGCTACTAACTCCGCGGCGGGCCGTGGCGGCGGCGCCGCCACGGCCCGCCGCGCAACAAGGAGATTGAAATGGCGGAGAGTGTGGACAACAGCGTGCAATGCT
Organism: Acidobacteriota bacterium; assembly: GCA_021823305.1. Classification (GTDB taxonomy): domain Bacteria; phylum Acidobacteriota; class Terriglobia; order Terriglobales; family SCQP01; genus SCQP01. The sequence goes on along the minus strand of JAKAOE010000083.1, from coordinate 6,997 downwards.
TGCGCCGGATCGGCGCCTGCGAAAACCGGCAGGCCCAGGCGGACACCTGGAAAGGCGCGGCCATCGATCCCTGCCCGGCGCCGGCGGTGTTCCTGTGCGAAGTATGCGGCTTTCTCCTGTGCGGCAGCCATGCCGGCGGCCATTGGCACGCCAGTTCGAGCCCGAAACAGGTGGCGAGCTACTTCCAGTCACAGGCCAGTGCGGCTCAAGCGGACGCCGCCGCGGCGCGGGCGGACGCCGGCCAACTGCAGCAGCAATTGGCCGCGGCGCAGCGGGACTGCGAACGCGTAGCGCGGATTCGGGCGTTGCTGGGAAGCGGAGCCTAGCCCATGCCCGGCCCCGCGGCAAAACCGTGCCGCGCCTGCGGCGCGGCTGAGGCCCGGCGCGGCGACTTTTGCGGCCGCTGCCTGGTGCGGATGCGCCAAGCCGACACCAACGCGCTGGTACTGACGCTGCGCGACTGCCACGAGGCCGAGCGCGGGCGCAGTCCGGAGGTGCGCGCGCCGGCGGCGGCGCGGAGGGGCCGTGCGGCGTGACGACGTGCGCGGACGGCGGGCGCCGCAATGGCTGCAGCAACTGCTGTTGCGGCGCTACGGACGCACGCCGTTCGGCGAGCCGCGCCACCGCCTGGTGTGGGCGCCTTCACGGTGGGAACGCTCGGGCGGCGTCTGGACCGACTGGGACACGGCGGTGCCGGCCGCCGCGCGCGAGCGCGGTGCACAGCCGCTGCGCCGCGTGGCGCAAATGCGCTGGGTAAGAAAGTATCCCGGCGAGGAGTGCTGGCTGCTGGAACGCTGGACGCCACCGTCCAGCTACGGGACGCCGGAACAGTGGTACCGGCCGGCGAGCGAGGGCGGAACGGTGCTGGCGTGCGGCATCGCCAGCTGCGGCGATTACCCCCAACTGGGGGATTACGAAGACATCGGCGCTCGGATGTACTGGTATCCGACGGAACGCCACGTAACGACGGCCATTGACGCCGTCGAGCGGCGGCGCGAGCAGTTGCCGGCGACCGTTCGCGGACGAGCCCTCCGGCGCGCGTACCAGGCGGAGCGGGAGCAGGAGCGCCGGGACGCGGCATTCGAGCAGCTCGCGCTCGACCTGTTCGACGACGCGGCGCCAGCCTTTGGGGGCGCGGCCATGGTGGGCTATGGCGGCAGCCACCGGCCGGCGCTGGTGGAAATGGCGGAACGAATCGGCATCCGGCAGCACCCGCTCTAGGGCGCTGGGGAACAAGGAGACGGACGATGGCGGCAACCACGGTCACCCCACTGACGGGGAAGGATTTCAATAGCGTGTTCGAGGGCAGTTTCAGCCCCAGCGGCGGCCTGCGCAGCGGCGGTCTGAGCGACCGCCTGCGCGACCGCCTGGTGCGGGAGGAGCATGCCAAGCTGCAGCGGCAGGGTTGGGAGCCGGTGACGGTGGTGAGCCTGCAGCCGTTCCCCATCACGGTCAACCTGGGCGAGTTGGGTACGCTTGCGGTGCCCGCCGCGACATCGGCGCACGCGGTGCAAAAGTTGGTCATCACCCACTATCGGCTTTCGATGCGCGACTTGGGCGACGGCAACTTCACCCCGGTGAGCGTGTTGCCGGTGGAGCTGGCGAAGGAAATCGAGCGCGAGTGCGAAGAGTCGGGCGGCGTGTTCTGGTACCCGGGCACGGGCGAGCCCAGCGACGCGGACGTCGCCGCAGCGCGGGAGCGGCAGACGGCATGGTACCGGCGGCTGTATCAGCAGGCGGTTGATTCCTGGTCGCGTTATCACCAGCACAAGATGCTGACCGACCGGCAGCGGGACGCGGCCCGGGCCCTGTTCGCCACCGGCGAGGTCGCACAACTGCCGGAGTGGGTCACGGTCACCCGCGAACAGTCCAGCCTCAAGACCTGCCCCGATTGCGGCGAGGACGTCAAGGCGCCGGCGCGCATCTGCCGCTTTTGCCGCTATGAATTCCCCGCGCCCGCGGCGCCGCCGGAGGAGCGCTAGTGGAAGCGGCCCAGACCGCGATCGCGCGCGCCCAAGCGCTGCTCGACCCCACCGGGCAGGGCCTCTTCACCGCCGCGCGGTTGATGCCCTACCTCAACCTGGCCTACGCCTCGCTGCGCGACGAGGGCGTGGCGGCCCGCGAGGTGACGGCGGAGGAGGCGGTGGTCGTGCTGCCCAACCTGCCGGCCTACGCCAAGGACCTTGGCGCCTACGTAGCGCCCGGCGGGGTGCTGGAGAACCTCGCGTCGCCGATCTCGATCCGCGAAAAGCCCGCAGGCACGGACGACAACAACTACTTCGAGGTGGTGCGGGTGGACGAGCTGACGCCGCGTACGCCGGACGATCTCAACCGCGTGTACGAGTGGCGCGGCGGGAACGTCTGCTTCCTCGGCGCCACGCAGGCGCTCGACCTCGAAGTGCGCTTCGAGCAGCTCTGGCCCGCGATCGCCGACGCCGGCCAGCCCTTGGGCGCGATCGGAATCGCTTCGATTCTCGGCTACTGGACCGCAGGACTGATGGCGACGGCGATGCGCGAGCAGGCGCTGGGGGCGCAGTACATCGCCGAGGCCCGGCATCTGACCTACCGCTGGATTCAGCGGCAGATCATGAGCGCGCAGAGCGTCACCCGACGGCCCCGCCCCTACAACGATCCGGCCGCCGGGTTCTACGGCGGCGCCGGACTCGCGTTTTAGAGAGGAGAGAAACGATGGCGGATTTGACCACGAAAGAACGCAACCGGCTGCCCAAGGGACGCTTCGGGTTGCCGCAACTGCGCGCCTATCCCATCCCGGATGCCGCGCACGCGCGCGCCGCGCTGGCGCGCGCGGCGCAGTTCGCCACGCCGGCCGAGCAGGAGGAGATCGAGCGCAACGTCCACCGGCTGTATCCGAGAATTCAGATCGGAGGCCGGTGAGGCAACGCATCGCGATCGGAGTGATGCTGCTGGCGGCGTGCGCGGCCGCGCAGCAGGCGTCCAATTTCGCCAAGCCGCGGGTGGCGGGACGGGCATTGGCTTCGCAGTTTGGCAAGTGGAACGCCATGGCGGACGGCCCCATCCTGGGCGATGGCCAGCCGGAGACGGTGCGACTGCGCTCGGCGGCGTTCACGCTGCCCGATGGCGCCGCGTTCCAGCCGTTGGCGGCAGGCACGCCGGTGGCCATCGGCGGCGATGACAACCCCGAGACCGTAACGCCGCTGAGCGTCAGCTGCGGCGTCGGCGGAGCGGGCTGCATGTTTACCGCGGAGTTTCAGCATCCGCACGCCGGCCATTTCCGCGTCTCCAGCGCCACCGGCGGCCTGCAGGAGGCCATCAACTACGAATCCCAGGCGGGCGGAGGGATTGTCGAAGTGGATCCGGAATGGCAGGGCGACCTGGCCGGCACGCTGCCGGAACTGAAGCTGCCCGCCGACGTGCTGCTGCTTGACGAAACCGGGGGCAACTGGACGGTGTATGGCTTGGGCCATGGCGGCGCGCCGGAACCCCTGGGCGGCTACTCCTCGGCCACCGGCGCGGAGGCGAACGCCTTGGGCAGCCTGAACGGGGCGGTGTTCGCCTCAGCCAACAACTTCAGCGTGGCCGGCGCCGGATCGATGGCGGGAGGCACGCCGGCGACGGTGACGCCGGCGTGGGCGCGCCCGGCGGGTGTCGTCGCCGGCGACAGCGTCTATCTGTCCGGAGGCACAGGCGCCGCCGAAGCCGTCGCGCTGACTGCCGTCGGGACGGCCTGCCCGGGCGGCACGGCGGCATCGGTTTGCTTTACCCCGGCCGGGGCGCACACCGGCGCCTGGATGTTGACCAGCGCCACCGACGGCTTACAGGAAGCGGTGAACCGGGCGGGCGCCGGCGGTTGGGTGATCGATGATCTCACCACCGCCGCACTCCATGCCCCGCTGGTGCTGGCGCAGACGGTGCGCCTAAGCGGGTTCAGCGCCTTCGACGGCGGGGTGGGCACCATCATCGAGCAGCTCACGCCCAACACCGACACCGTCCAGATCGGCACCAGCACCGCCACCGCCAACGACGTCTTCATTGAGCACCTCATGGCGGTGGGCGTCAAGGGCGACGGCAGCGACACCGGCGTGGCCTTCCATTGCCTCAACTGCGTTCATCTCAAGCTCGACGACGTGGTCGGCAAACAGGCGCACGACGGGTTGTTCTTCGACTCCGCCTACGGCCATGCCTACGTGGGCGACGTCACGGACTCGCATTTCATCGGCAATTACTACGGCGTGCACATCGTGGGCGGCAGCGCCAACCGGCTGACCTTCGTCGGCGACACCGTCGACGCGAACCAGTACGGCGTCTTCGACGACGGGGGCTGGGTCCACACCTGGGTGGGCGACGACATCGAGTACAACGCCCTCTACGGCTACTGGCAGCAAATCAGCCAGCCGGCCAACTGGAGCGGGCACAACGTCGACCTGCACAGCGACTATTTCGAGGACAACGGCGCCGTGGCGGGCCAGGGCGATGTGTTCCTAGGCCAATTGGTCAACGGAGGCGGCCTGGGCGGCAACAACGGAGCGGGGTGCTCGAACTGCGAGGTCACCGACAGTCTGTTCAACGCCACCAACGGAGGCGCGAGCAGTGTGGTGACGGCCATCAGCGCCGGCGCGGTGACGCTGACGCTCGCCGGGAACACGTTCAACGGTTACCAGCCGGCCAACAGCGTCACCACGATCACCGGCCCCGACCCGAACTTTTCGCGCGTGCTCGATCTGGACGATTGCTCGGTGCTGAGCGCAACCGCCGGCTGCGACCCGACCCAGCTCCCGGCGATCACCAACCTGGGGTATGGCTCGCTCACCATCGGCGGCCACGACCACCTGACCGACAGCGGCGGCACGGAGGAGCGGGACACAACCATCGAGTCTCCGACCGGGGTGGTGCGCATGCGCGGCGCGCCGGGCGGAGAGACGGCCAGCAACCCCGCCGAGCTCTACCTCGATGGGAATTCGAGCCTGAGCGCCGTCGACGAGCTGCATTTCAACAATGCGGGCACCTTCGACTGGGGCGTCAGGAGCGATGTCAGCGGGAACGGCAGCCACGATTTCTGCCCGGTCAACGACTACGCCAATCCGGCGGCGGCGACGTGCGACCTGTACGTCAACCAGCAGAAGCACTTTCAATTTTCCGCCTCGGGCGTGCCCGGCAACATCACCTTCGACGCCGACTACCGGTTCAAGCAACAGGCCAACGGCGACAAGACGCTACAGATCATGCGTTACACCGACACGTCGCCGACCGGATACCTCATCGATGTGGAGGACTCGACCGAGTCGACGCCGCTGTTTCGCGTCGACGCACTTGGGGACGTCTCCGCCCTGGGGACCATCATCGCCGCGGGCGCGACCTTCAGATCCGTGAGCACCGGCGGCGCGCTGGCGGCCAGCGGCGGGGGCGCCCTGGCGGGCACGTTCACCGGCAACCCGGAATTCTCCGGCAACCCCTACGTCCACGGCACGCTGGCGATGGACGCGGCGACGGTGGGCGGAAAGGCGGTAAATACCGATCCGGCCGTGGTGAGCGGCCAATCTGGGACGTTGTTCGGCGGCTCCGTTTTCGCCGCGGGCACCTGCAACACCGGCGGCGTTAGTTTCGGCTCGGGAGTAGCCCTCGGCATGGCTGTGGCGGTCAACCCGGAGACGACGCCCCTGGCCGGGCTGGTCTGGACGGCGGTGATTGACGCGGCGAATCACGTGACGATCAACGTCTGCAACATCACCAGCAGCCCGATCACCTGGTCGAGCGGCAGCATCTGGGACGTGCGGGTGATTCCCTGATGCCGGTGGACCGCAGCTATATCGCGCAGTTCGCCTACGACCCGGCAAACAACGCCCTATTCCAGGCCCTGACCCAGTTGGCCAATTTTTCCGACGCCCTGGAGCAGGCCGCGGGCGTTCGCGTCGGCGCCGGCGGCGGGACGGCGGCGGCGCCCGCGCCGGCGGCGGCGAGCTGGACCATCGCCGCCGCGCAGGGACATTTTCTCATCGCGATCGCCAATCCCGCCGCCGCGGGAACGACGCCGCTGCAGCATGAGATTCAGAGTGCCGCGAGCACGCTCTTCGACGCCAACAGCTCGGTGAACGACTACGTGTTGGGATTGGGGCAGGCGACGGTGGACATCATCGATCCCAACACGACCCTTTTCTGGCGGCTGCGCAGCCGCACGCCGGGCTCAGTCTGGAACTCCTGGCGGCTCTATGCCGACGCCGGCGGCGTGGCGGCCTTGAACGCGGGGGCGCTGCGCACGTCGTGAACCCGATCTGGCGGCCGCTGCGGCCGGACGACGTCGCGCCCTTGCGGGCGCGGCACCAGGCGCAGGCGGCGGAATTCGCGTTTCCCGACTTCGACGATCCGCGCTATCTGTTAGCGGAGGTCGCCGAGCGCGACGGGAAGCTGCTGGGCGCGGTCGCGGCGCACGCGACGATCGAGCTGATGTTTGTCGGCGCCACGCCGGCGCTGCTGCGCGCCGCGGTGCGGGAGCGCGAGCGACTGCGGGCGCGCCTGCTGGCGGCGGGCTGCGACGAGGCGCACGCCTTTGTGCCGCGCGCGCTGGCGCCGCGCATGGAACCTCTCCTGCGCCGGCTGGGATTCCGGCGCAGCAATGCGGCGTTTCTGCCCTTTTATCGCGAGCTATGACCGCCTTGCCGCAACTCGGTATCGAAGCAGATCCAGCCGGAGCGGCCGCGCCGCTGCCGGGCGACCAGCGCGCCATCGCGGACGCGGCCGCGGCGGCGCCGGCCGCCAACCGCGCCGAGCAGCCGACGCCGGAGTCGCCGCTGCTGCGGCCCGATCCGCCCGAGGACATCCAGAGCGCGCTCCGCGAGCTGGTGCGCGGCTACGAGCTCGAGTCGGACGCGGTGCGCCGCCATAAGGTGCGCAACTGGCGCGAAGGCGAGGAGTTCTGGCGTGGCAACCAGAATATCTGGTACTCGGCCAAGGACAGCAACTGGCACACTCCCTTCGAGCGCGATGACCTGGACCGCACCGACCTACCGCGTTTCGACTATTC
>JAKAOE010000082.1 GCA_021823305.1 Acidobacteriota bacterium | reverse complement strand
GACGATGAGCGTCAATCCCGGCCATCAGCGCTGGCTGCGCGCCGACTCGACCGTGGTGCTGGGCACCGCCGGGCCGCTGGGCCAGACGCTGGTGAACATCAGCGCCGGCACGCTCGCCGCCCCACCCGCGCGCAACGGCACCGTGCTGCCGGCCGAGGCCTCCACCGGCATCAACGAACTGCTGGTCTCCAGCCACGACGTGATCACCAACGCCAACCTGCTGGAACAGCGGGTGGGCAAACTGCTGGACCAGATCCAGAGCGGCAAGGGCTCGATCGGCGCACTGCTCTACTCCAGCCAGCTCTACGACCGCTTCAACCGCGTCGCCGGCAACCTGCAGACGCTGACCGACAACCTGAATGCGGGCAAGGGCACCGCCGGCAAGCTGCTCACCGACGACCGGCTCTACGCCAAGCTCAATACCACGCTCGACGGCCTCGACACGCTGCTCAATCGGCTCGAGCACGGCAACGGCACCGCCGCCAAGCTGATCAACGATCCCAGCCTCTACAACAACGCCAACCAGCTCCTCGCCGGCCTGAAGACCACCACCGCCAACCTCAACGCCGGCCGCGGCGCGCTCGGCGCGCTGATGACCAACTCCGCCACCAGCGCCAAGCTGGAGGACACCATCGCCCGCCTGGACGCGGTGCTGGCGGATTTGCAGGCCGGCCGCGGCACCGCCGGCAAGCTGATGGTGGATCCGGCGCTCTACAACAACCTGAACCAGTTGAGCGCCGAGGCGCGGGCGCTGGTGAAGGCGATCCGCGCCAACCCCAAGCGCTATCTCACCATTCACCTCGATATCTTCTAACCGTGCGTGTCCTGGTAGTGGAAGACGAACCCCGGCTGGCCGCCAATATCGCCCGCGGCCTGCGCGAGAACGCCGGTTACGCGGTGGACACCGCCGCCGACGGTGAGCAGGGCCTGTTCCTGGCGCAGGCGGCCGCCGACGGCGGCTACGATTTGATCGTGCTCGACCTGATGCTGCCGCGGCTCGACGGGCGCGAGCTGCTGCGCCGGCTGCGCCGCGCCGGCGGCCGCGCGCCGGTGCTGGTGCTGAGCGCGCGCGACGAGAAGGAAACCGTGGTCGAGCTGCTGAACCTGGGCGCCGACGACTACGTCGCCAAGCCCTTCGACCTGGGCGAGTTGCTGGCGCGCGCCAAGGCGCTGATCCGGCGCGGCAAGGGCCACGGCTCGCCGGTGCTGCGCACCGGCGACCTGGAAGTGCACACCGTCGAGCGCAGCGTGCGCCGCGCCGGGCGCGACGTCGGACTGACGCCGATGGAGTACCGTGTGCTCGAGTACCTGGCGCACCGGCCGGGCGCGGTGGTGTCGAAGACCGAGCTGCTCGAGCACCTCTACGACTTCAACTGGGAAAAGTTCAGCAACGTGATCGAGGTTTACATTTCCGGGTTGCGCCGCAAGCTGGACGAGCCCTTCGCCGACAAGCTGATCCACACCCTGCGCGGGCAGGGCTACGTGTTGCGCCCGCCGCCCGCGGCCGCCGAACCGGCGCCGCGCCGCGCGCCATGACCCGCCGCTCCATCACCTTCCGCGTGCTGGCGGGCGTGGTGGTGTCGCAACTGCTGCTCGCTGGCGGCTTGGTGTGGATGGGCATCGGCTTCACCCGCCGCCAGTTGCGCCTCTCCTTCGACAGCCGGCTGCTGGGCAGCGCCACCAGCATCGCCGCGCTGGTGCGCTACCCGGAGCGCGGCCCCGGCCTGCGCTTCGACGCTAGCCGCGTGCGCCGGCCGCGCAGCCGCGTGCACCCGTCCTTCTACCGCGTCCTCGGATCCGGCGGTGTGGTGGTGGCCGACACCTTTCCCGCCGCGGTGGGCCTGCCGCCGCCCGGCGCGCGGCGGAGGTACTGGGACTTCATCTGGCGGGGCCATCCCTATCGCGGCCTGCTGCTCTCCCACGTGGCCATCCTCGACACCGAGGAGGGCCGCAGCGGCCCGCCGGCGCGGCTGGACGCCTACTACGCCGCCTCCACCGCCGGCCTGCAGGAGGAGGTCGCCGGCGTCGGGGTGGCGATCGGCGCCGGCAGCCTGATCCTGCTGCTGCTGACCCTGCTGCTCGCGGGCTGGATCATCCGCCGCGAGTTGGAGCCGCTGCGCCTGCTGGCGCAGCAGGCGGGGGCGATCTCGCCCCGCAACTGGAGCTTCCATCCCACCCCTGCCGCCCAGGCTCCGGCCGAATTGCAGCCGCTCATCCTGGCGCTGCAGCGCATGCTGGCGCGCCTGCACGCCGGCCACCAGCAGCAGCGCGCCTTCCTGGCCGACGCCGCCCATCACCTCAAGACCCCGGTGGCGATTCTCAAGTCCACGCTGCAGACGCTGCTGCAGCGCCCGCGCGAGCGCGACGAGTACGTCGCCGCCGCCCGGGCCTCGCTGCTCGACCTCGAGCGCCTCGAGCAGTTGCTGCAGCGCATGCTGCGCCTGGCGCGGCTCGAGCAGTGGGCGGAGGAGGCCGAGCCGCGGCCGCTGCCGCTGGCCGAGGTGGGGGCGAGCTGCCAGGCGGCGCTGGAGCGGGTCGAGCCGCTGGCGCGGGCGCGCGGCGTGGCGCTGCGCGGCAGCGGCCTGGAGTACACCGGCTGGACGCTGCGCGCCGACCCCGACGACCTCGAGCTGGTCTGGGTCAACTTGCTGGAGAACGCGGTGCAGCACAGCCCCGCCGGCGCCGCGGTGGAAATCGTCTGCGCCGGCGCCGCCGGCGGCGTCGAGGTCACGGTGCGCGACCAGGGGCCGGGCATTCCCGCGGCCGAGGCGCAGGCGGTGTTCGAGCGTTTCCGCCGCGGCGACGCCAGCCCCGCCGGCGGCTTCGGCCTCGGCCTGGCCATCGCCCGCGCCATCGTGCAGGCCTATGGCGGCGCGATCGCGGTGCTGCCCCAGCCCTCTCCCGGCGCCACCCTGCGGGTGGTGCTGCCGCTGGCCGCCTGAACGGCGCCCGCCCGGGGTTCATTAAGGTTGGCTTCATGCCCGGGCCCATAAGTTGGCACAATACGTAGGTGAAGTAGCTTCCGCCCTCCATGCGCATTGTCCCCAGTCTGCTGGCCGCGGCCTGCTGCCTGGCCGCCGCGGCGGCGCAGGCGGCCGCCCCGCCGCCCCCCGCCCCCCTGCGCCTCACGCTCTCCCAGGCGCTGGCCCGCGCCCGCGCCTACAGCCCGCAGTTCCAGGCGGCGCTGGCCGCCGAGGGCATCGCGCGCGACAACCGCGCCATCGCGCACGCCGCGCTGCTGCCCTCGCTGACCCTGAACAACAACTACATCTGGACGCAGGACAACATCTACGTCGCCAACGACGGCCCGCACGAGTTTGTCACCCTGGGCGACGTGCACCAGAACTTCAACTTCGCGCTCGGTCCGGCGCTCAAGCAGGCCGGCGCGGGCGCGCTGCTGGCGCGGGCCCAAGCGCAAATCGCGCAGCGCGGCCTGCGGGCCGCGGTCACCGCGGATTTCTACACCCTCCTCGCCGACCGCCACAAAGTGGCGACCGCGCGGCAGGCGCTGGCCGACGCGCAAAACTACCTCAAGGTCAGCCGGGAGCGGGAGCAGGGCGGCGAGGTGGCGCACGCCGACGTCATCCAGGCGGAGCTGCAACTGGAGCAGAGCCAGAGCGCCTTGCGGCAGGCGCAACTGCTGCAGCGGCAGGCCAAGCTCGCGCTGGCGGTGCTGCTGTTCCGCGATCTCAACCTGAACTTCGCGCTCGCCGACGATCTCGGCCAGGCGCCGCCGCTGCCCCCGCTGCGCCGCATTCAGGCGCTGGCGGCGCTGCGCAACCCGATCGTCGCCTCCGCCCAGGCCCAGCTCGAGGAGGCCCGCCAGGGGGTGAAGATCGCCCGCGCCGCGCTGCTGCCCTCGTTCTCGCTCGACTATTTTTACGGCATGGACGCGCACGAGTACGCGCTGTACAACCAGTATCACCAGTTCAACCTGGGCAACTCCGTCATGGGCATGCTCTCCATCCCGGTCTTCCACTGGGGGGCCAATCGGGCGCGCGTGCACCAGGCGCAGGCGGTGCAGCGCCAGGCGCAGGTGCAGCTCAGCTATACCCAGCGCCAGCTGCTGGCCGCGCTGCAGAGCGATTACGCCGCGGCGCAGGCGGCGCACGACGAGCTGGCGCTGCTGGCGCGCTCGCGCGCCCTGGCGGCCGAGAGCCTGCGGCTGGTGGGGCTGCGCTACCGCGACGGAGAGGCCACGATTCTGGAGCTGGTGTCGGCGCAATTGGCCAACACCGCCGCGCGCAACGCCTACAACGACGGCGAGGTGCGCTACCGCGTGGCGCTGGCCACGTTGCAGACCCTGACGGGAGTGTTTTGATATGCGCATGCGTACGGCAGCGGGATGTTGTCTGGCGCTGGCGGCGGCGGTCGCCGCCGCCGCCTGCTCTTCCGGCGGTGCCGCGGACGACGTGACGCCCGTGGTCGCGGTGCAGGAAGCCGCCGCCACGCGCGGCCCGCTGCAGCAGTGGGTGCGCCAGCAGGCGGTGCTCTATCCGCTGCATCAAACCGTCATCACGCCCAAGGTCAGCGCGCCGGTGGAGCGTTACACCGTGCAGCTGGGCGATCACGTCCACGCCGGCGAGCTGCTGGCGGTGCTCGACAACGCCGACCTCAAGGCCGCGCTGCAGGCGGCGCAAGGGCGGCTGGAGGCGGCGCAGGCGGCCTACGACACCGCCGTCGCCGGCGCCATCCCGGCGGCGCTGAAGAGCGCCCAGTTGAACCTCACCGCCACCGCCAAGACCCTGGCCGCGGCGCAGACGGTGTACACCAACCGCGAGAAGCTCTTCGCCCAGGGCGCCATCCCGCGCGTCACCCTGCAACAGGCCGGCATCGCGCTCACCAACGCGCAGAACGCCCACACCCTGGCCGAACAGCAGCTGGCCGCGCTCGAGGCGGGCGGCCACGCCGCCGCGCTGCGCGCCGCCGCCGGCTATCTCGCCACCGCCAAGGGCGATGAGGCGAGCGCCGCGGCGCAACTCGATTACACCGAGATCCGCAGCCCGATTGACGGTGTCGTGACCGCCCGGCCGCTCTACCCCGGCCAGTTGGCCACCACCTCGCAGCCGCTGATCACGGTCATGCAACTGTCGCAGGTGGTGGCGCGCCTGCACGTGCCCGCCAGCGAGGCCGCCCTGCTCCAGGTCGGCGACCCGGGGCGCATCACCGCCGAGGCCGGCGGCGCGCCGGTGGCGGGCAAGGTCACGGTGGTCAACGCCGCCACCGATCCCGGCAGCACCACAGTCGAGGTCTGGGTGCAGGCGCCCAACCCGGGCGAGGCGCTGCGCCCCGGCACCACGGTCGAGGCCGCCATTCTGGCGCGCACCATTCCTGATGCGCTGACCATCCCCGCCGTCGCCCTGCTCACCGACTCCAGCGGCGCCACCTCGGTGATGCTGGCCGGCGCCGACGGCAAGGCGCATCAGCAGGCGGTGACGGTGGGCTTGAAGGAGCCCGACCGGGTGCAGATCCTCAGCGGCCTCGCCCCCGGCCAGGAGGTGGTCAGCGTCGGCGCCTACGGCCTCGACGACGGCACCCGCATTCAGATCGTCGCCAACGCCGGAGCCCCCGCCGCGTGAGCTCGCATCTGGAATCGCCGCCCCCCACCCTCGCGCCCGGCGCCCGGCGCGGCTGGGTGCAGGAGTTCTCCCGCCCGCTGGTGTTCGTCATCATCACCCTGGCGCTGGTGGGCGGCTATGTCGCGCTGCAGGTGCCAATCGCCGTCTTTCCCCAGACCAACTTCCCCCGCGTCATCATCGCGGTGGACAACGGCGTGATGCCGATCGACCAGATGATGGTCACCATCACCCGGCCGCTGGAGCAGGCCGTCAACACCGTCCCCGGCCTGCAGTTGGTGCAGTCCATCACCAGCCGCGGCTCGGCCGAGATTGACCTCTACTTCAACTGGCACGTCAACATGGTGACCACGCTGCAGCTGGTCAACGCCGCGCTCGCCGAAGCCCAGGCGCAGTTGCCGCCCACCGCTACCGTCACCGCCAACCGCCTCGACTTCGCCAGCTTCCCCATCATCGCCTACAGCCTCACCTCCAACACCCTGGCGCAGACCCAACTCTGGCAGATGGCGCAATACAGCCTGGCGCCGCGGTTGAACCGCCTCAACGACGTGAGCAGCGTGCTGGTGCAGGGCGGACAAGTCCCCGAGTTCCACATCGTGCCCGATCCGGCCAAGCTGCAGGCCGCCGGCATCACCGTGCAGGATCTGCTCAACGCGGTGCAGAGCACCAACCTGGTGCAGTCGCCGGGCCTGATCGAGCGCAACCACCAGCTCTACCTCGGCTTGGTGACCGGCCAGGTCGCCGACCCCTCGCAGATAGGCGACATCGTGGTCAAGACCACCCCCGCCGGCGTGCCCATCCATATCGCCGACGTGGCCACGGTGCGGCCGGGCGTCAAGCCGGTGTACACCCTGGTGGACGCCAACGGCAAGCCCGCCGTGCTGCTCTCCGTCTTCCGCCAGCCGCTGACCAACACCCTCGCCGTCGCCGACGAGGTGCACGCCGCCATCGCACAGCTGCGCAAGACGCTGCCCGCCGGCGTGCAGATTCAGCCCTTTTACGACCAGTCGAACATCATCAGCGAATCCATCAAGAGCGTGCGCGACGCCATCGTGTTGGGGCTGATCCTGGCCTCGATCGTGATGGTGCTGTTCCTGCGCGATTGGGGCACCTCGCTGGTCGCCGGCTTGGTCATCCCGGTGACCATCCTGATCACCTTCGTGGTCATGCACCTGCTCGGCGAGAGCTTCAACCTGATGACGCTGGGCGGGCTGGCCTCCGCCGTGGGGCTGGTGATCGACGACGCTATCGTCGTGGTGGAGAACATCGTCCTGCACCGCGACTCGGGCGAGGGCCGGTACGAGGCGATCCGCTCCGCGCTGCGCGAGATCAGCGTTCCGCTGGTGGGCTCGACGGTCACGCCGATCGTGGTCTTCCTGCCGCTGATCTCGATCACCGGCGTCACCGGCGTGTTCTTCCGTGCGCTGGCGGTGACCGTGGGCGTGGCGCTGTTCACCTCGCTGGCGCTGGCGCTGACCTGGACGCCGGTACTGAGCTCCTTCTTCCTCGGCGACCGCCAGGCCAAGCACATGCCGCCGGGGTTCGAGCAGATGAGTCCGCTGGAAAGGCTGCTCGCCGCCGAAAACGCTTCGCTCGGCAAGTGGTTCGCCCGCGGCGTGGATTACTACGAGACCTGGCTGCGCCGGGCGCTGCGGCGGCCGGCGTGGCTCGCCCTGGGCAGCGCCGCGCTGATCGTGGTTTCCTACCTCTCCTACGGCGCCCTGGGCAAGGACAACCTGCCCAAGATGGACGAGGGCGCCTTTACCTTCGACTACGTCATGCCGCCCGGCAGTTCGCTCGCCGAGACCAACCGCGTGCTGGTCGGCGTCGAGAAGATCTTCCACTCCATTCCCGAGGTCGCCGGCACCTCGCGCCGCACCGGCCTGCAGCTCGGCCTCGCCGCCGTCACCGAGGCCAATACTGGCGACATCTCGGTCATGCTGCACAACCACCGCAGCCGCGGCATTGACGCCATCATCGCCGAAGCGCGCGCGCGCATCGCCAAAGCCTATCCCCAACTCAACATCGACTTCACCCAAAGCC
>JAKAOE010000081.1:3389-7648 GCA_021823305.1 Acidobacteriota bacterium | reverse complement strand
CTGCACGACGAGTCGCTGCCGCAGGAGGGGTACAAGGAGGCGCGCTTCTGCTCGATGTGCGGGCCGCAGCACTGCTCGATGGGGCACAGCAGCGTGGACGAGTTCGTAGAGGCGACACGTTCGTGAGCGGCGGTTCTTCCCAGGAACAAGAGAAGCTCCGGCAAGAGTTCAACGCGTGGCAGGCACGCGGACGTGGCGAGTCATTGATCGGCGCGGGCCCCAGCGTGGCTGCGCCACGCGACCCGCTTATGCTCACGCCGGGCCGGGGCCCCACTGGCCCCAGCCCGGCGCTGCGCCTGGCTTGTCGCGGGGTGCAGCCGTGAGCGCAGGGCTGCCGGAGGGGCAAGAGAAGCTGCGGCGGGAGTTCAACGCGTGGCAGGCGCGCGGCCGGGGAGAGTCCATGGCGCGGCATCACCTGCCGCTGACCGAGCGGGCGCTGGAGCGGATGGGGATCGCGACCGGCGACCGGGTGCTCGACCTGGGCTGCGGCGCGGGGTGGGCGACGCGGCTGATCGCCGGGCGGGTGGGACCGCGCGGGATCGCGGTGGGCGTGGATATTTCGGATGCGATGATCCGCGAGGCGCAGGAACACCCGGACGCGCCGCGGAACGCGCGCTTCCTGTGCGCACCGGCGGAGCACATCCCCTGGGAGGGCGGCTTCTTCACCCATGTGCTCAGCGTCGAGAGCTTCTATTACTACGCCGATCAGTCCGCGGTGCTGCGGGAGCTGGAGCGGCTGCTGGCGCCGGGCGGGCGGATATTCCTGCTGATGTGCCTGTTTCGCGGCAACCCGAACGCGCAAAGCTGGGTGGACAAGCTGGCGGTGCCAGTGCATCTGCGCAGCGCGGAGGAGTACCGCGAGCTGCTGCGGGAGGCGGGCTGGCGCGACATCGCGGTGGAGGTGTTCACGCCGCCGACCGACGACCCGGCGCCGGACGAGCACGCCTGGGCGTGCCTGGCGATGGCGACGCGGCCGTGAGGGCACCGGGCGGGGCGATGCGGCTGGCGGGGCGCGTCGCCGTGGTCGCGGCGGTCGGCGCGCTGGCGTTGGCGCTGGGCGGGTGCTGGGCGCGGCCGAAGCCGGCGCCGCCGGTGACGGCGCCGGCGCCCGATCCGGATGCGAGATTGTTGCCGGCCGGGCGCGGGCGGCGGGACGTGGTGCGGTATTGCGGCGACTGCCACGGGCTTGACCGGGTGGTGCGGACGCACGAGTCGCGCGCGGCGTGGGCGACGACGCTGCACCGTATGCTGGAGAACGGGCTCGACCTCACGCCGGCGCAACTCAAGCGCATGCTCGGCTACCTGGCGAAGCATTACGGGGCGGCGTAGGCGCGCGGCGGGAATGGTCGTGTGTACGAAAGGCACACATTGTGCTAACCTGTCCGCGTGCCCATTTTCGTGTGGGACCTTGAGAAGGACCGGGGGCTCCGACGCGAACGCGGGGTCGGCTTCGCGGAGATCGTTTTTCTGATCGAGACCGAGGGGGGGCTGCTCGACGTGTTGGAGCACCCCAATCCGTCGCTGTATCCCGGGCAGAGGATATTCGTGGTGCGGCGTGCGGACTATGCGTATTTGGTGCCATTCGTCGAGGATGGCGAGCGGATCGTTTTGAAGACGATCATTCCGAACCGCAAGGCGACACGCGACTATCTGAGAGGGAAAATCAATGGCGGCAAAGCTTGAGCGCGAAGAGCGGGAGCTGTTGAAGTCGTTCGAGCGGGGCGAGTGGCGACCGGTGAAGGGGCTGGATCGCGAGGCGCGGCGCTACCGCAAGGCGGCGGCTGCGACGGTGCGCAAGGACCTGCGCGTGAACTTGCGGATTTCGAAGCCCGATCTGGACGCCATCCGGTTGCGGGCGGCGGAGGAGGGGCTGCCGTATCAGACGCTGATCGCGAGCGTGCTGCACAAGTACGCCAGCGGGCGGCTGCGGGAGGGGTGATAGCGGTAGCTCGGAACTAGTGGCCGGGCTGGCCGGAGGTGGGGCGGATGACGCCGACCGCACCCTCGATCGCGATGGTGGTGTGGTAGGGGGCGGAGAGGCGCTGCAGGCGCTCGAGGATGGGGCGCGCCTGGGCGGCGGTGGCGAGGCGGGGAATGCCGCGGTCGGCGGCACGGCGCGTGGCGCCGAGCACGACCGGATAGAGGCGGATTTCCGATACTTCGCCGTGCTCGAAGCGGCTGACGGCGATGACGCTTTGGTACCAGAGCGTTCCCGAAAACCATTTGCGATTGAGGGCGGCGCCCTGCTCCTCGTCGGTCACGGTGGCGGGGTTCATGCGCCAGGCCTCGAACAGGTCGGCACCGACCGGGGCGGAGAGCGCGGTCTGGAAAAAGAAATTGCCCAGGGAATAAAAGATCGGCTTGCCCCTGTAAATCTCGATGCCGCGCAACTGGTGCGGGCCGTGGCTGATGAATTCGTCGGCGCCGGCGTTGATGGCGTCGTGGGCGAGCGTGGGGAGGAAATTGGGCGGGCGATCGCTCCAGTTGCCGGGCTCGTGGGTGTGGATCGAGGCGATGAGGAAATCGGAGTCTTCCTTGCCCTGGCGGATGGCCTTCAGGATCACCTTCAGGTCGTGCTGGTTCATCTTGTAAGAAAGCTCGACCCGATTGCCGAGCTGGAAGCGGCTGCGGAACAGGCTTAGCACCTTGGGATTCTTCGACTTCGGCAACTGGTCGCGATAGGCCTTGGGCATGCCGGCAAGGATGGCGGCACGGAGACGGCGGGCCTGATCGAAGAGAGTTTTGGGAAGTACGACGGATGCGGTGGTGCGCAGAGCGTTGATGCCGGGACGGCCCGGCGCCGCGCCCAAGGGATTCATGGCGCGCGACATGGGCGTGAAGGTCGAGGTCATCGCCACGATGCCGACGCGGCCTTGGGGCGTATTCAAGTAATGCGGCGCGCGCGCCGCGCCCAGGTCGCGGCCCGATCCGGCATAGACCACGCCGGCGGCGCGGAGACGGCGATCGGTTTCCTCCATGCCGGCGACGCCCCAATCGGTGGCGTGATTGTTGGCGTGGGAGACGATGTCGATGCCCATGCGGAGCAGGTCGGCGGGGACTTTGGGGGAATCTATGAGCCACTGGCCGCCGTTCTCCGCCGCGGGGTAGCCCTTGAAGGTGCGGATATCGAGGGCGGTGCCTTCGAAGTTTCCGAAGCCGGCATCGGCGTGGCGCAGGAGGTTGAGCGCGGCCTGGAAGCGCGGGGCGGCCAGATTGGATTCGGGCTGGTTGATGATGAGATCGCCGACCGCGGCCAACGTGAAGCCATCGGCGATGGAGCATTGCAGGCTCTGATTCGTGCCGGGTGCGGGGGCCGCGTGGGGCTTCGCCGAGCGCGGGTGCTGGGCGGCAGCGATGGAGACGAGCAGGGCGAGGGTGGCGAGAGCCCCCAGGGGGCCTGGGCTAGGTCGCGGTTGCCGCGTTTCGGGATGGCGTGAATGCTGCACTTTTCCGGCCGTGTGGCCGTTGGGCGGAATGATCGGCGCGGAGGGGGGCAAGTGTCAAGCCGCCACGCGGGGAGTGCGGGCGGTGGAGTGCACTGGCGGATGGGGCCGGCGGCAACCGGTATACTGGAAGGGTTAACCGCGCGTGGCGCCATCGTCTAGCGGTTAGGACGTCGCCCTCTCAAGGCGAAGACCGCGGGTTCGAATCCCGCTGGCGCTACCAAGGCCTCCGGTGCGCGATGGGTGGGCGGGATCTCTCCGACCTTGGCGATGGCGACGCCCGCATCGAGCGTGATCTGGAAGAGTGGCTTCCCAAGGCCGAGGATCGCCTGTTCTCGGGCGAGCCGCCTTGCTTCCAGGTTGACCCGCTCGGTTGTAGCCCGAGGGGCGGACCGCGCAGTCAGGCGGGCCGGCTCGACCTGTATTTGACCGGGTACCTCGAAGCGGGCGACATTCTCGTCGAGGAATGCCTGGGGGCTGGACGGGGGGCGCCCTTTGTCGGGCTTCCGCCGAACGATCACCTTCTCTATCCCATCCTCTTCCTCTATCGACACCACCTGGAGCTGGCCTTGAAGGAATGTCTTCTTGCTGCGTGCGGTCCCGGCATTCGCGGGTGGCTCACGCAGAGGCACAGTCTGATCGTTCTGTGGCGGAGACTGCGGGAAGAGGGATGCTGTCGTTGGGCGGGGGAGGATTGCGCTGGTGCTTGCGAGTCCCTTTTAGGTGAGCTGGACGCCGTCGATCCGAGCTCTCAATCGGTGCGCTACGAACTCGACCGCAGGGGAGAGCAGACGCTACAGCAACGGGAGATCGGAA
>JAKAOE010000081.1:0-3379 GCA_021823305.1 Acidobacteriota bacterium | reverse complement strand
CTAGGCCGAAGGGGCGAGCCGACGCTTCAGCAACTGTCTTTGGTTAACCCGGCGGTGCTGCGCGACGGGGTCCGTAAACTTTCGCACTTCTTCGGTGCGGTGTTGGAAGCGATATACCAGGACCGGGAGTGACAGAGAGAAGAGGAATCTTGGTGAGGGGTTGTACCGCGCCTCGCCGGCGGTCGGGCGCCCATTTTGCGGGGCACAGAATTGGCGGGGAATTTTAGCCGTGGATGTTGACGAGAAGATCAGGAGACTGAGTCCGGCTCGCCGGCGAACGGTGGCGGCTCGCGCGAGCGAGTTGCTCGCGGAGGAGGCGAAGAGCCGGGAAGAGCGCAAGGCAGCCGGGCTCGTACGGCGCGCGCGACCTGGTGCCTCCCAAGCAGATCCGCGAGGACGTTCGGGCAGGAAAGCGACTCAATGCTGCCAGTCTGGAAGCGATGTTGAAGTCGAGTAGCGCGCCGGAGCCCTAGACCCGCGATAATGGACGGTCGGGTTCGGTGGTGTCAGCGGGGGCGGTTAGCTCTGTGGCCAGGCGTGTATTCGATCTCGATGAGATTCGCCGCACCGCTATAACGGCGGTGTTCTCGGACAGTGTGCTTGCGGAGCTCGTCGTTCTCAAAGGCGGAAACGCATTGGGGCTCGTCTACAGGGTCTCCACCCGGACTTCCATCGATCTTGATTTCTCCATTAGCGGGGATTTCGAAAACCCGGACGACGCCAAGGTGCGATTATTCGCGGCCCTGCGGGATCGCTTTGACGCCCGCGGATACGTGGTAATCGATCTGCGCTTCCAGAAGAGGCCGCAGCTTCGGGGCACCGACGAGAAGCCTTGGTGGGGAGGCTACGAGCTTTCCTTCAAGCTGGTCGAGAGGGACGTGTACACCGAATTGCTCAGGCACCCAGGGCATGACAAGGTGCGTATTCATTCAATCCCGGTGGGAGCTCGAGAATCGCGGTCGTTCAAGATCGACTTCAGCAAATACGAGTACACGGGCGCCAAGATTGTGAGAGAGCTGGAGGACTACACCGTCTACGTCTACTCGCCAGCGATGATCGTCGTCGAGAAGCTGCGTGCCATCTGCCAGCAGATGGATGGCTACCCCCATAGGGGCGCGAGGAGGGCGCGCGCCAGGGACTTCTACGACATCCACCAGGTGCTCACGAACTTCGGGTTCGACCTCGCTGCGGATGAAAATCTGACACTGGCGCGGGAGATATTTGCCGCGAAGCGCGTGCCCCTGCGATTCCTTGGCACTTTGCCCGACGTGCGGGAGTTCCATCGTCCGGACTGGGTGGCGGTGGTTGAGACGACGACCGGCGCCCTTGAAAACTTCGACTTTTATTTCGATTTCGTCGTCGCCGCGGCTGGGAAGTTAAAGGCCCTTTGGGTGGAAGAGCCTCCACTCGGCTGAGTACTCCCGCTGCACGATGCCGTGCGCCAGATGAAAGTCGTGGGCCATGCCGATCGCCTTCAGGCGGCCGAAGTCGCTCGCCGCGTACCCTGCCCTCTGCATGTAAAAGCCGATCGCTTGGTGGTACGGATAGACGTATTTCAGCTTCTTCAGGGTCGCCAGCAGGGTGAGAACTGACATTTTCTCCTTGGCTCCCCGGAAAGCCTCAAGGACCTGGTTGACCCCGCCGGCGTACGCCGGGCGCACGACGATGTCAATCAGTGTGCGCTCGACCTTCGTCGCCTCGATCACCTCCGTATCCAGCTCGAGCCCTCCGACCTCGAGCCTGCCCGTGCTCTTACCGTTGAGCAGCAGAAAAGTCGTGCCATCGTAGGCGTACGCGAGCGAGGAGAGCCTCTGCTGGCGCGCGAATGCGTTGTCGATGGCTTGCTGCGTGAGCCCGGAGGCGTCGCCTGCGGGCTTTGGGCTCTGCTCGTGGTTGACGTAGATCAGCCTCCTCGGAACTTGGTCGTTGAGCCCGTGGAGAAAGACGGCAGTGCCGTGCGAGAGGTACGCGCCCTTGAACAGGGTGAGCCCGACGCTGTACGGGGACGCTGCTCCCCATGTGTAGCGTGTGAAGCGCCGTGCGTGCGGGTGCGCCGCGCCCGGGGCGACCTCGATTTTGCGGAGCTTGCCGCGGCTTGAGAGCAATTGAATGAACTCGGCTAGGCCGGTATGGGCCGCGAGTCGCCACTGCGCTCGCATGGAGGCGAGGATGTGGTTCATCTCTTGAGGAAGGAAGACCCGCTTGCCTCTACTCTCGAAGTAGCGCAGGATCTCGGGGGTGGCGGTTTGGATCTTCGGTATTCGCCCGCGCGCCATATCGAGCAGTTTAGCATTTTGGGAGCAGGTATATATACCTGCTCCCGAAATTGTATGGGGACGTTAAACGGTTTGGTCGCAATGGATGGGCTGGCCGGTGACTTTTGTGGCTAGACAAGGCGGTATATATACCGCCTTGTCTAGCTCTCAAGCCTGACGAGTGTGATCAACGGCATCTGTCTGGCGCGCGAGCGGGGGGGCGGAGCCGGTGGAACTCAGGCGGAGGCGCCGCAGCCGGCCCGTGTCGAGACCCCGAACGCGACGGTTGAACTAGTCGCGCAGCTTAGGGCGGCGGCAGTGGGCCGGCGGGTGACGATTGAGTTTTGGTGTAGAGCGCGCTGCTGCGCGCTCAGGCGCCCCGGGGACCAACTGGCCGAGGAGGGTGGCAGCTGTGCTTGGTCGTCCGCGGGTGGTGCGTTGGGGCGTGGAGATGACCGGAGCGGCGAGCTGGCTCGCCACGGACGCGGGGGCCGGCGGCCCGGGCGGGGGCCAGCAGGCGGTCACGGATGGAGGACGGCGAACACGGGCCCGAGCGCGTAATGCGTGTGGCTCGCTAGCTGCGCGGGCCGCGTCGCCGGCTCCCCGGAAGTTTCAATGAGGTCGGGGTCCAGCCACTCGAGGGTCATCCGGACAACGTCCAATTCCATGTAGATATCGTGGTCTGGCCCCGGCAGGGGGCCGTCAACGCCAGCGCCTCTGCCCTTCTCCATTAGCTCATTCAT
Organism: Acidobacteriota bacterium; assembly: GCA_021823305.1. GTDB lineage: Bacteria > Acidobacteriota > Terriglobia > Terriglobales > SCQP01 > SCQP01. The sequence continues at coordinate 381 of JAKAOE010000081.1, read as the reverse complement.
CTTTGCTCGCGCTTTCGCGTGCTCGGAGCGGACTTCCTGGATCGATCGCATGGTGATTTCCCGGTTCGATGGACAGGCGGCCAAGGCTGTATCTTGGCCGGGTTCGTATCTTAGCCGATTTCGTCCGCTCGGCTCGCCGGGCGGCGCCGTGCTATCGTCGGTCGAAATTCTGCCGGGCCTGGGTAGCTGGGGGCTTGCCCGCGCACCGAAAAAAATCTCCCCGCTGGCGGCGTTCGGGGCTATAGTCAAGCCGCTGTTGTCTGGAGGCGGGTGCCATGCGCGATGGAATTGTTCGGTTGGTCACGGGCTGTTTTCTGGCGGTCTCACTGTTGGGTTTCGCGGGCGCGAACGGCGCGCGGGGGCAGGCGCCGGCGGAGATCG
>JAKAOE010000080.1 GCA_021823305.1 Acidobacteriota bacterium | reverse complement strand
CCGCCTCGCGAATTACGGAGGTGTCGAGGATCAATACACGGCCGCGCCGCTCAGGCGCCATCGCTCCGCGTGACCGGTGCGGCCGGCAGGTCGTACTCCCGGCAGAGCCTCCTCCGCAGCTCGCGGAAGCGTTGCCCCAAATCCTCTGCGAATTTCGCCAGCTCGCGGGCGGCGCCGGCCAGCTCCGCGTCCTTCGCATAGGGCGCCAAATCCGGCAACAAAGCCGGGTCGCGCGCGACAAGCTCACGCATCTCCGCATGGGCATCCAGATCGCCGCCATGGTTGATCAATAGATCAGCGATTGCGCCCAGTAGGGACTCCGGTGCCCGGACGCCCGGCGAAACCAAGGCGAAGGCCGCATTGGCGCGGGCGCGAAACCCGTCGTTGCCCAACATCTGGCGATGGCGGCTTGCCGCGAGACGCCCCAAGCGGACCGCCAGCTCATCATGCCGTGCAAGCTGCGCCTCAAGCTCCGGACGCTCATCCAGGAGGTCGTCCAGATTCGGCAGATGCTGGTACGCTAACCGCTCCCGGATCGGCCGCACCACCAGCGCATAGCCCGGCCCGCCGCGCCAGCCCAGATATCCCTCGCGCAGCGCCGCCGCTTCATCGCGCAGCGCTTCGATCACCGGGTTGATCGCCGTGTAAATCCACGCCTCCACCCGGCGATGCGGCTTCGGATTGGCGCTCTTCACCGCCACAGCAAGCCTAGTCTAGCACCCGCCCTCCGCCCGCTTGACGCTGTCAGCTGTCGGCCTTCGGCTAGATCCCGTACAGCCGCGTCGCGTTCCCGCCCAAAATCATCGCCCGCTCCGCCTCGCTCACCGGCAGCGCCCGCAGGCTCTCCAGCATCAGCTTCGGGCTGCCGATCGCGTGCGCGTAATCGCTGCCCGCCAGCAGGTGGTCCGCCCCGGCGAACTTCACCGCCAGCTGCAGCGCCTCCGGGTCGAAGTTCACCGTGTCGAAGTAGAGCCCGCGCAGGATCTCGCTCGGCGGCCGCTCGACGTGTGTCCGGCACTCCGCGAACGCCCGCCAGCCGCGGTCGAACCGCTCCGCCAGGTACGGCACCGCGCCGCCCAAATGGCTCAGCACCCAGCGGATCCGCGGGTACCGCCCGAACACGCCGCTGAACAGCAGCTTGCCCGCCGCCAGCGTGGTGTCGAACAAAAACCCCACCAGCGGCATCAGCCAGTACTCCTGCATCGCCTCCACCCCCACCGGATCGGTGGGATGGATGTGCAGCACCGCGCCCAGCTCGTCTGCCAGCTCGTACAGCGGCCAGAAGCGCTCGTCCGCCAGCGCCGTCCCGTTGACGTTGCTGAACAGCATCGCCCCCGGCATACCCAACTCCCGGCACGCCCGCTCCAGCTCGCGCACGCTCGCCTTGGGATCGTTGAGCGGCAGCGTCGCCATCCCGGCGAAGCGCCCGGGATACCTGGCCATGCCCTCGGCGAACGCGTCGTTCACCAGCGCCGCGAAGCGCGCCGCCGTCGCCGGCGTCTCCACGTGCACCCCCGGCGTGGTCATTGAGTAGACCTGCGTGGCGATGCCGGTCTCCTCCAGCATCGCCGCCCGCACCGCCAGGTCGCGCTGCCCCGGCACCGCGGTGTTGTAGTCGCCCGGATAGTGCAGCCGCGGGTTGCCCTGCGCGTCGAAGCTGATCTGCACCGCGCTCCCGCCCGCTTGCAGCGCCTTCAGGTACGCCGGCGGATAGTAGTGGTTGTGGACGTCCACGATGGTGGGCATGCGCGCGCTCACATGACCGGTTCTTTGAAGATCGTCTTGGGATTATACGGCTTCATCGCCGCCCGCTCCGCCGCCGTCTGCTGTGGCAGGTGCCGGATCAGCGTCACCAGCGCCCAGATCTCCTCCGGGCTGTCGTCCGGCCACGCCGGCATCCCGCTCATCCGGATGCCGTTGCGGATCGAGTAGAACAGCGCCCCGTCGCTCTTGTGCTGCGTGCCCGCGCCGCGCAGGTCGGGCGGTTGCGGATACAGGTTGCGCCCGAGCATCGTCTTGCCGTCGCCGTTGTTGTTGTGGCAGAGGGCGCAATGCGCCGCGAAGTGCCGGCTCGCCGCCTCCAGGTTCGCCGCCGTCGGCGGCACCGGGTCGCGCGCCTGGTTCACGCCGCTCGGCAGCGCCAGGTGCCGCGCCAGCCCCGCCAGCCACGCCTCCAGCGCCGTCGGCTTGGCGTCGGCGCTGAAGCCGCGCGCCGAGCGCAGCCACAGCCCGCCCGCCACGATCAGCGCCCCGAGCGCGATCGCCGCCCCCGCCGCCCAGCGCCGGCCCCTGCTCATCGCATCCCCTGCGTCATCCCGTCCTCCGCCGGCCGCAAGCCCGCGGTCAGCAGCATCCCGCGCAGCGTCGCGTCGCTGCGCCACAGCTCCCGCAGCGTCCGCGCCTGCGCCCGTTGCAGCGCCAGCCGGCGCCGCCGGGCGGCCAGGACTTCAGGATACCCCGCCGTCATGTCCCAATAGTCCATATCGAGCATGTGCTCCGCCCGCTCCGCCTGCGGCAGCATGCGCGCATACGCCGCCGCCGCCTGCGCCGCGGCGCGGTAGCGCGCCAGCACCGGCGCCGCCTCGGCCCGCAGCGCCAGCCGCAGCCGCGTCACCTCCGCGCGCGCCCCCGCCAGCCGCGCCACGGCCGCCGCCACCCCGCCCTGGTTGCGGTTGAACAGCGGCAGCGCCACGCCCGCCGAGGCGAACGCCTGCGCCCCCGCCGCCCGCCCGTTCGCCTGCAGCTCGCGGTTGTCCTCCACCCCGCCGCGCAGTTCGAGGTCGGGAATCGGCCGCTTGCGCGCCGCCGCCAGTTCCGCCTCCGCCGCCGCCACCCCGGACCGCGCCGCCGCGAGCGCCGGGCTCTGCGTTAGCAGCCGCTCCACGTAGCCCGCGGTGTCGAGCGCCGCCGGCCCCGGCGCCAGATGCCCCGCCAGCGGCTGCGGGATCAGGCCCGGATCGCCCACCACCGCCGCCAGCCGCGCCCAGGCCGCGTGCACCGCCGCCCGCGCCGCCGCCTGCGCCGCCTGCGCCGTCTCCACCGCGATCGCCGCCCGCGCCTCGTCCGGCTGGTCGGCCTGGCCCACGTTCGCCATCTGCGCCGTCGTCGTCGCCGCGTCTTCCGCCAGCGTCAGCCCTTGCCCGCGCAGCGTCAGCGCCCGCGCCGCCGCCAGCGCGTCGTAATACGCCAGCGCCACCGCCGTGCGCACCGCCTGCCGTTGCGCCGCCAGCTCCGCCCGCCGCCCCTGCTCCCGCGCCCGCGCCGCCGCCTGCGCCGCCTGCAGCTTCCCGCCCAGCGGAATCGTCTGCTGCACGAAGGCGCCCTGCTCGCCTCCTTGGAACGCTCCGCCGCGGATTTGCTCCCCTTGGTAGCCCACCGTCGGGTTGGGCCACATCCCCGCCTGCCGCGCCTCGCCCGCCGCCGCTGCGGCCGCGTCCTGCGCCTGCTGCAGCGTCGGGTTGCGCGCCAGCGCCATCTGTTGCAGTTGCGCCAGTGTCAACCCCGCCTGCCCCGCGCACGCCGCGCTCAGCGCCGCGGCGATCACAATGACTCTGCTCATGATTGCCCTCCCGCGGCCGCGCGCAGCCGCTCGATGTGATCGAACATCGCCGGCTCCAGCACCCGCACCAGCGTCATCATCCCCTGCACCGCGCCGCTCCAGCCCGGCGGCAGCCCGTACGTCTCCGGCTTCGCCACCGCCGCGTCCATCGCCGCCATCGGCCCCTCCATGTAGGCGTCCTGGGGAAATCCCGGCACCCGGTTGGCGTTCGGCGCGATCCAGCCCGGCGGCAGCGCCATCCCGTGCATCGCCGCGCCCGCCATCCCCGGCATGCCCGCCATCTTCCCCGCGCCGCGACCCGCGCCAGTCATTGTCCCCCGTGTCAGCGGCCCCACCGGCGACACCATGTGGTTCATCATGTGATGCGGCAGGTGGCAGTGCAGCATCCATTCGCCCAAATGCGTCGCGTGGAACTCGAGGTCGAACGCCTGCGCCACGCCCACCAGCACCGTGTTCCGCCGGATCCAGTTCGATTCCGGCTGCCGCCCCCCCTCGGTGCCGGTGATCCAGAACTGGAAGCCGTGCAGGTGGATCGGGTGCGCATCCATGCCCAGGTTGATCAGCCGGATCTTCACCCGCTGGTTGTGGCGGATGATGAGCGGCGTGGTCGCCGGCCCCGACTTGCCGTTCATGGTCAGCCAGTTGAACTCCATCGCCATGCTGTCGGGCACCGGATTGTTGGGCCGCGCCGCGTACTCCTGCAGCACGATCACGTAATCCTGGTCCACCGCGGTGGAGTAGGGCCGGCTGGGATGCAGGATCAGCGGACCGATGAGCCCCATCATCTCCTGCATCGCCATGTGCGAGTGGTAGAAATAGGTCCCTTCCTGCCGCAGCGTGAACTCGTACACGAAGCGCCCGCCGGGCAGCACCGGCGGCTGCGTCAGGCTCATCACGCCGTCCATCGCGTTCGGCACCTCCAGCCCGTGCCAGTGGATGGCGATCGGCTCGGGCAGGTGGTTGTCGAACACGATGCGCAGCCGGTCGCCCTGATTCGCCTCGATCAGCGGCCCCGGCGCCGAACCGTTGAAACCCCACAAGTCGAGCGTCTTGCCGGGGATCAACTCCTGCCGCACCGGCTCCGCCACCAGTTGAAACACCTTCACCCCGCCGTCGTCGGTCCACGGCAGCTTCTTCAAATCGGGCGTCTGCACCCCCGGACCAGTGGTGGTGGCCGGCGGCGCGGTCGGCGCCGGCTGGTCGGCCGGCATCGCGCGCCGCGCCTGCGTTTGGCCGCGCAAGCTCAGTCCGCCGGCCCCGAGCGCTGCCGCGTGCTGTAGAAATCGTCTGCGGTCCTGCATCGTTGGTACTCCCCGCGGCCCCGGTGGGCGCGCGCGGCCGGAATCCGGCCCAAGTGGAGGGGGACGCCGCCATGAGCGGCGCGGAGCGGGGCAGGGCGCGGTCTAGATGCGGAGCGGCAGGCCGGGCGGCGAACCTGGCGGGCTGCCGGCGGCAACAACCGGCGCGGACAGCGCCGCCTGCGGCGCGCACCGCGCCGCGGGTGCGGGCGCCGCTGGCAGGGTCGCTCTCCCTTCCTCGCTCCAGCGCGCCGGCCGTGCCAGGCACGCGGCGCAGCAATCCGGCGCGCTCATGCGCGCGCAGGCCTGCTCCCTCCCCGGCTTGGCGCAGCCGCGCGCGCCGCAGGCGCAGCCCAAGGGCGAGCCGCCCAGGCTGAGCAACGCCGCCAGCAGCAGGTTCAGCGCCGCCGGAAACATGCGCCCAGTGTATCAGACGGTGCTAGGGTCGAGTACCATGCGCGCGATCGCCCGCGCCGCGTCCGGGTGCGCGAATCCGGTGATCGCCCGCTGCATCGCCGCCCGCTCCTGCGGCCGCTCCAGCAGCTCCCGGCACAGCCCCGCCAGCCGCTCCGGCGTCAGCTCGCGCTGCTCCAGCAATCGCGCCGCCCCCGCCGCCGCCAGCGCCTGCGCGTTGCGCAACTGGTGCTGGTCGGTGGCCGCGGGGTAGGGAATCAGGATCGCCGCCCGCCGCGCCGCCGCCAGCTCGCCCAGGGTGCTCGCCCCCGCCCGGCACACCACCAGCGCCGCCTCGCCCATCGCCTGCGCCATGTCGTCCACGAACGCCGCCGCCCGCGCCCGCCCGCCCAGCCCCGCGTAGGCCCGCTGCACCGCCTCGTAATCCGCCGCGCCCGTCTGGTGCAGAATGCGGAACCCCACCTCCGGCGCCATCGCCGCCACCGCCGCGTTGATCGCGTGCGCCCCCTGGCTTCCGCCGGTGACCAGCACCAGCGGGGGCTCGAGCGATTCCTCGGGCGGCATCCGCTCCGCCGCCGCAAAGAATTCCGCCCGCACCGGTATCCCGGTCACCTCGACCCGGGCGTGCGGGTAATCGCGCGCCGTCTCCGGAAAGTTCACCGCCGCCGCCCGCACCCACCGCGCCGCCAGCCGGTTGGCCAGCCCGCTGCGCGCGTTCACCTCTAGCACCACACACGGAATCCGCAGCAGCGCCGCCGCCGCCAGCGCCGGCCCGGACGCGTACCCGCCGATCCCGAGCACCGCCTGCGCCCCCGCCGCCCGCAAGATCCCCACGCTCTCGCCGATCGCCCGCGGCAGTTGCGCCAGCGCCCCCAGCCGCCGCCCCGCGCTTCCGCTCTTCAGCCCGCCGATCCGGATCAGCCGCAGCTCGAACCCCGCCGCCGGCGCCAGCTTCGCCTCCAGCCCGCGCGCCGTTCCCACGAACGTCACCGCCGCGCCCGCCGCCCGCAGCTCGCGCGCCACCGCCAGCCCCGGCATCACGTGCCCGCCCGTGCCCCCGCCGGCGATGACGACGTTCACGTCTGCTCCGAAATGCTCAGCAGGATGCCCACCGCCGCCAGCGAAAAGATCAGCGACGAGCCGCCGTAGCTGATGAACGGCAGCGGAATCCCCTTGTTCGGGACCAGGCTGGTGACCACGCTGAAGTTGATCAGCGCCTGGATCACGATCATGGAAGTCACCCCCACCGCCAGCAGCCGCCCGAACACGTCCGGCGCCCGCCGCGCGATCCGCATCCCGCGCCACAGGATCACCACGAACCCCGCCACCACCAGCGCGCACCCGATCCAGCCGAACTCCTCGCCCACCACCGCGAAGATGAAGTCGGTGTGCGCCTCGGGCAGAAAGAACAGCTTCTGCCGCCCGTTCATCAGCCCCACCCCGCTCAGCCCGCCGCTGCCCAGCGCGATCAGCGACTGCACGATCTGGAACGCCGCCCCGCGTGCGTCCTTCCAGGGATGCAGAAACGCCAGGATGCGCTCCCGCCGGTAGGGCACGCTGAAGATCAGCAGGTAGAGCAGCGGCACGCTCGCCGCCGCCCCCGCCCCCAGCAGCCGCCAGCGCAGCCCCACCGCGAACAGCATCGCCGTCGCGATCAGCGCCAGCGCCACCGTCGTCCCCAGGTCCGGCTCCGCCACCACCAGCGCGCAGATCAGCCCCAGGTACACCAGCACCGGCCCCAGCGTCGCCCATTCGTTCAGCGTCTTCAGCCGCGTCTCGAGGTAGTAGGCGAGAAACAGGATCAGCGTCGGCTTCGCCATCTCCGACGGCTGCAGCGACAGCGGCCCCAGCCGGACCCAGCGGTGCGTGTTGTGGCTGCGGTCGAGAAAAAACACCGCCCCCAGCAGAAACACCGTCAGGCAGAGCAGGCTGTAGACCACCGCCGGCTCCCGCAGCTTGCGGTAGTCGAGCCGCATCAGCCCCACCAGCGCCGCCAGCCCGATCAGCGCCCCCACCGCCTGCCGCGCCACGAAGCTGTAAGGCGAGCCCGACTGCTCCGCCGCCGTCAGCGCCGAGGCCGAAAACACCATCACCAGCCCGAACGTCAGCAGCGCCAGCGTGGTGGCGAACAGCGGCCGGTCATAAGCAAGGCGCTTGGGCATAGACGGGCTGCCCAATTATGCGGCACCCCCCGCGCCCGGCAGAATTGCGGACTTTGGGTCAGGCCGGCGCGCGCCGCCCCGCGCGGCCCCGCCCGCTCACCCCGCCGGCGCCAGCCCGGCCACCAGCTGCTTGAACACCTGCCCGCGGTGCCCGTAGTTGCGAAACTGGTCGAAGCTCGCGCACGCCGGCGCCAGCAGCACGGTGTCGCCCTCCCGCGCGCGCCCGGCGGCCG
>JAKAOE010000079.1 GCA_021823305.1 Acidobacteriota bacterium | reverse complement strand
CTCCGCTTCGCGCCGTGGGCCTTCGACGCCGGCCGCCTCAAGCGCGGCGGCGGCCCGGTGCAGCTGTTCGCGCAGCGTCGGCATCGTGCTCCGCGGAGCGGGCGAGCCGGGCAAGGCTTTCGCCGTAAGGCGGCCGCGCCACGCCCCGCTCGGTGATGATGGCGCTGACGTAGCGGTGCGGCGTCACGTCGAATGCCGGGTTTTCCACCCCCACGCCCTCGGGCGTGATCGCCACGCCGCACAGGTGGGTCACTTCCGCCGCGCCGCGCTGCTCGATCGGGATGGCACCGCCGTCGGCCAGCGTCAGATCGAGCGTCGAAATCGGCGCCGCGACGTAGAACGGCACGTTGTTTTCATGCGCCAGCACCGCCACCGCGTAGGTGCCGATCTTGTTGGCGACGTCGCCGTTGGCCGCGATGCGGTCGGCGCCCACCACCACGCAGGCGATCTTCCCCGCGTGCAGAAAATGCCCCGCCATGTTGTCGGTGATGACCGTGGTCGGAATCTTGTCCTGCAGCAGTTCCCACGCCGTCAGCCGCGCGCCCTGCAAGTAGGGCCGCGTCTCGTCGGCGTAAACCTCGATCTTCTTGCCCGCCTCCACCGCCGCCCGGATCACGCCCAGCGCCGTGCCGTAGCCCGCTGTGGCCAGCGCGCCCGCGTTGCAGTGCGTCAGCACCCGCCCCGCGTCCGGCAGCAGCGCCGCGCCGTGCGCCCCCATGGCGCGGTTGATCGCGATGTCCTCGTCGAGAATCGCCCGCGCCTCGCGCTCCAGCGCCGCCCGGATCGCCGCCGGCGTTTCCGTCGCGTGCGCCGCGAAGCAGCGCTTCATCCGCTCCAGCGCCCAGAACAGGTTCACCGCCGTCGGCCGCGTCCGCCGCAGCGCCTCGCAGATCTCGTCCAGCTCTCTTCCCAGCGCCTCCGCCGTCGCCGCGCTCGAGCGCTTCGCGCCCAGCGCTACGCCCAGCGCCGCCGCCACGCCGATCGCCGGCGCCCCACGCACCACCATCTCGCGAATCCCGGCCGCGACTTCGTGGTGGTCGCGGCACAGCTTGTACTCCACCCGCGCCGGCAGCGCCGGTTGGTCGAGCAGCTTCACGCCCTCGTCGGTCCACTCCAGCGTGGGGATCACAGCGACGCCTCGGCGATCGTGTTCCCGCCGCGCAGCAGCTCCTTGTGCGCCGCCCGCACCTCCTGCGCGCCGAAGATCGCTGCGAACGGGCAGGCGCGCCCGCGATGCGCTCGCCACAACTGGTTCAGGTTGTTGCGTCCGCCGGCTTCCTCGCGCTCCACCAGGCAGCGCACCGCGATCACGTCCAGCTCTGCCTCCCACGCCGCCTCGATCGCCTGCACCGTGGACGCTGCCGTGGTGCACACGTCGTCGACGATTGCCACCCTCATCCCCGGGCGGATGCGCCCCTCGATCCGCCGCCCGGTGCCGTGCGTCTTTTCCGCCTTGCGCACCAGGAAGCCGTTGATCGGCGCGCCCGCGCGCGCGCTCTCCAGCGCCACCCCCACCACGATCGGATCCGCGCCCAGCGTCAGCCCGCCCACCGCCTCCGGACGCGGCTCGAGCTGCCGCAGCTCCTCCAGAAACACGCGCGCCGTCAGCAGCGCGCCCTCGGCCGAGAGCGTGGTGGTGCGGCAGTCAACGTAGTAATCGCTCGTGCCGCCGCTGGAGAGCTTGAACTCACCCAGGCGGAACGAGTCGCGGGCCAGCAGATCGAGTAGCCGAAGACGGTCATCCATGCGCGCACGTTCCGTTCAGTTGACGCCGGGGCCGAAGTGGCGAAAGCCCTGTGTGGCGAAATAGGTCACCAGAAACAACGTCCCATTGTACGCGGTGTGCACCAGCCAGCTCGCCATCACCGAGCCCGACGACGCCCGCACCCAGGTCAGGATCACGCCCACCACCACCAGCAGCAGCACCGCCGCCCACGACCAGCCGAGCTGCGCCGCGTGCATCATGCCGAAGAAGAATCCGGTGACCAGGATCGCCAGCAGCTCCGGCCGCCGCCACGCCGCCAGCCGGTTCGCCACCCAGCCCGCCGCCCCGAGGTAGATGCCGGGCATCGCCAGCGCCGCCAGCAGCGCCAGCGTCACCACGCCCAGCTCAATCCGCCCGCCGCCCGCGTACGGCCCCAGCAGCAGGTCCCGCCACAGCCATAATCCCGCCCCCAGCAGCCCGATGCCCGCCAGCCCCCGGATCAGCGGCCTCCACGCCCGCTGCTCCTCGGCGTTGAAGCCCAGATCGAAGGTCGCGAGCAGGCTGGGATAGATCATGCCGCGAAAAAAGAACTCTTCGAAGAACGGCGCCATGCCGACGCCGTAAACCACCAGCAGCCAGGCCGTCCGCGGTGTGAACAGCCGGTCCATCGGCACCTGATTGGGCACGGGCAGCACGTGCCCGAGAAGTTGCACCGACACCATCAGACCCATTCCGCCCAGCAGCAGCGATGCGATCTTCGCCGCCGGCAGCCGCCGCCAGTGCACTGCCTGCCAGAAGCGCGTGCCCGGGATGCCCGCCAGCAAAAAGGCGAAAAAACCGACGCCCGCGGCGAAGCCGCCCACCTGGCCGATCAGGCTGATCGCCACCAGCACGAACATCCGGTGGGGATAAATCCCCGTGCCTTCGGCGCGCCACGCCAGCGCCCACATCAAAAACGCCGCCACCGACACCAGCAGGATCGCGACGATCGTGAACAGGATGACGATGACCGTTTGCAGCCCGGTCCAGGCGGGATCGCGCGGCGCCGGTGGCGCCGGCGGCGCGGCGCCGGGCTCCGGGTTGGGTTCAAAGGCGAACGGAAGCTCGGCGTCCAAGCCCTTAGTATAGCGGCCTCGCTCAGGCGGCCACTGCCGGCGCCAGCCGCCGCTCGTGCCGCGCTACGATCGCGTCGAAGATGCGCGCCAGCGGATAGCGTATCGTCCAGCCCGGAAAGTGCGCGCGTAGCTTGCTCAAGTCCGAGATGTAGCAGATGTGGTCGCCCCGCCGCGGCGCCTGCGCATAGCGCCAGCGCAACCGGTGGCCGCGCGAGTCCAGTTCGGCGATCGTCTCGAGGATCGAAAGGCTGTTGCTCCGTCCCCCGCCTAGGTTGTACACCTCGCCCGCCCGCGGCGCCCGGTGGAAGTGCAGAAACAGCTCCGCCACGTCGGCGGCGTGAATCTGGTCGCGCACCTGTTTGCCGCGGTAGCCGCGCACCGTGTACGCCCGCCCGGCGACGGCGCACCCCACGATGTAGTGCAGGAATCCGTGCAACTCCGCTGCGGCGTGCTCCGGGCCCGTCAGGCAGCCGCCGCGGAACACGCCCACCGGCATCCCGAAGTAGCGCCCGTACTCCTGGCACAGCACGTCGGCCGCCAGCTTGGAGGCGCCGAAGAGGGAGTGCAGGCACTGGTCCACCCCCATGGCCTCGCCGATCCCGTCGCGCCCGTCGGCGTAGTCGAAGCGCGTCGCTAGCTCGCGCAGCGGCAGCGCGTTGGGCCGGTCGCCATAGACCTTGTTTGTGCTGCAGAAGCAGAACGGCGCTTCCGGCGCGAACTCGCGCGCCGCCGCCAATAACCCCGCGGTGGCGCCCGCGTTGATGTCGAAGTCGTCGCAGGCGATCGCCGCGGCCTTGTCGTGCGACGGCTGCGCCGCCGCGTGGATGATGAAGTCCGGCCGTAGCTCGCGCACCAGCGCGCGCACCGCGCCGCGGTCGCGCAGGTCGAGCGCGTGGTGCCGGTAATTCGGCCAAGCCACGCTCAGCGCCCGCGCGGTGCCGGCGGTACTGGCCGCCGGGCCGAACAGCCAGGCGCGCAGGTCGTTGTCCACCCCCGCCACCCGCCACCCCTCGGCGCACAGCCGCGCCGCGCAGGCCGAGCCGATCAGCCCGCCCGAGCCCGTCACCAGCGCCGTCTTCACCCCCGCTTGGAGGTTCGCGCCGCGCGCTCAGGATGCACGCAGCGCGTCGCGCAGCGCCTGCCCGGTGAAGCTCGCCGCGCAGGCGGCGATCTGCTCCGGCGCGCCTTCGGCCACCAGTTGCCCGCCCGCCGCTCCGCCTTCCGGCCCCAGGTCAATGATCCAATCGGCGGATTTGATCACGTCCAGGTTGTGCTCGATGATCAGCACCGTGTTGCCCAGCTCGACCAGCCGCTGCAGCACCGCCAGCAGGTGCTTCACGTCCTCGAAGTGCAATCCGGTGGTGGGCTCGTCCAGCAGGTAGAGCGTCTTGCCCGTCTGCCGCCGGCTCAGCTCGCGTGCCAGCTTGATGCGCTGTGCCTCCCCGCCCGACAGCGTGGTGGCGCTCTGTCCCAGGTGCAAATACCCCAGCCCCACCTGCCGCAGCGTCTGCAGCTTGTGCCGCACCGGCGGAATGGCGTCGAACAGCTCACACGCGTCGTCCACCGAAGCCTCCAGCACGTCGGCGATCGAGCGGTCCTTGTAATGCACCGCCAGCGTCTCCTGGTTGTACCGCCGTCCGCGGCACACCTCGCAGCGCACATAAACGTCGGGCAGGAAGTTCATTGCGATCCGCCGCTGCCCGTCGCCCTGGCACGCCTCGCACCGCCCGCCGCGCACGTTGAAGCTGAACCGCCCCGCGCCGTAGCCCCGCGCCCGCGCCTCCGGCAGTTGCGCGAACAGCTCGCGGATCGGCGTGAACACCCCGGTGTAGGTCGCCGGATTCGAGCGCGGCGTCCGCCCAATCGGGTCCTGGTCGATCCGGATCACCTTGTCGAAGACGTCGGCGCCCTCGATCCGGTCGTGCTCGGCCGGGGTGCGCAGCGCGCGGAAATAACGCTGCGCCAGCGCGGGATAGAGGATGTCGTTCACCAGCGTGCTCTTGCCCGCCCCGCTCACGCCGGTGAGCACGGTGAGCAGCCCGGCGGGCAGGAACACGTCCAGGTTGCGCAGGTTGTGCGCCCGCGCCCCCACGATGCGCAGCCCGCGCCCGCGCTCCGGCGCCCGCCGCACCTTGGGTGGCGCGATCGCCCGTGCGCCCGAAAGATACTGCCCGGTGAGCGAGCCCGGGGTCGCCGCCACCGCCGCCGGCGTGCCCTGCGCCACCAACTCGCCGCCGAAGCGCCCCGCCCCCGGCCCCAGGTCGAGGATGTGGTCGGCGCGCTCGATGGTCTCGCGGTCGTGCTCCACCACCAGCACCGTATTGCCCAAGTCGCGCAGCCGGTGCAGCGATTGCAGCAGCCGTGTGTTGTCGCGCGGATGCAGCCCGATCGAGGGCTCGTCCAGCACGTAGAGCACGCCCCGCAGCCGCGAGCCGATCTGCCCCGCCAGCCGAATCCGTTGCGCCTCCCCCCCCGACAGCGTCGCCGCCGGCCGGTCCAGGCTCAAATAGCCGAGCCCGACCTCGAGCAGGAACCCGATCCGCTCGCGGATCTCGCTCACCACCCGCGCCGCGATCAGATGGTGCCGCGGGTTCGCCGCCACTCCTTCCGCGATCGCCGCCATCGCTGGCCCCGCCTCCTCCAGCGGCAATCGCGTGAAGCCGGCGATCGAGCGTCCGCCCAACTGCACCGCCAGGCTTTCCGGGCGCAGCCGCTGGCCGCGGCACGCCGCGCACGGCAGCGGCGAAGTGAAGCCCAGCAGCCACTCCCGCGCCAGCTCGTTGCGCGCCTCCTCCAGCATCTCGCGCAGGTGGCCCTGCACGCCCTCGAAGTCGCCCGCGCCCTGGATCAAGTCCTGCTGCTGTTTCTTCGTCAGCGCGCCGAACGGCCGGTCCAGCGGAATCCGCCGCCCCGCCGCGAACGCCGCCACCCGCCGCCGGAACAGCGCTGCGGTCGAACCCGGCCCCAACCCGCCCTCGAGCAGCGGCTTGCCGGGATTGACGATGAACTTCGCCGGGTCGAACTCGTAGCGGAACCCCAGCCCCTCGCACGTCTCGCACGCCCCGTACCGGCTGTTGAAGCTGAACGAGCGCGGCTCCAGCTTCGCCAGCCCCACGCCGCACTGCGGGCACGCCCACTTCTCCGAAAACAGCCGCTCCTCGCCGCTGTCGCCCTCCCGCAGCCGCGAGATCGTCACCAGCCCGTCCGCCAGCCCCAGCGCCGTGTTCACCGAGTTCAGCAGCCGCACCGCCGCCCCCGGCCGCACGAACAGCCGGTCCACCACCACCTCGATGGTGTGCGCCTTGCGTTTGTCCAGCCGTTCGCCCAGCGGCGTCTCCTCCAGGTGCCGCATCTCGCCGTCAATCCGCACCCGCGAGAACCCGCGCTCCGGCAGCCGCTCCAGCTCCTCGCGGAACTCGCCCTTGCGCCCGCGCACGATCGGCGCCAGCACCATCACCCGCGGCGCCTCCGCCGCCGCGCCACCGCCAGGAGATGCCCAGCTCATCACCGTGTCCACGATCTGCTCCGCCGACTGCCGCACGATCGCCTGCCCGCAGTTCGGGCAGTGCGGCTCGCCGATCGAGGACCATAGCAACCGCAGGTAGTCGTAAATCTCGGTGATCGTGCCCACCGTCGAGCGCGGACTGCGGCTGGTGGTCTTCTGCTCGATCGCGATCGCCGGGCTCAGCCCCTCGATCGCGTCCACGTCCGGCCGCTCGAGCTGGTCGAGGAACTGGCGCGCGTAAGCGGAAAGCGTTTCCACGTAGCGCCGCTGTCCTTCGGCGTAGAGCGTGTCGAACGCCAGGCTGCTCTTGCCCGACCCGCTCAACCCGGTGATCACCGTGAACGAGCGCCGCGGAATCTCGGCCGAAAGGTTCTTCAGGTTGTGCTGGCGCGCGCCCGTAATGATGATGCGGTCGCTCGACATGAGGCGAGATTCGATTTTACCCCCGCCTCCCAGGATTTAGGCCATGGCCGCCCGCACCCGCGCCGCCAGCGCCGCCCGCAGCTCTGCCGCCGCCTCCGCCGCCACCTCGCCCTGCGCCAGGTCCGGCGAACCGCCGCCGCGCAGTCCGCGCTCGGCCAGCGCCTGCTTCATCATCGCGCCGCAGTCGAACCCGAGGTCGCGGCTGCGCGCCAGCACCACGCGCGCGCCCTCGCGCTCGCCCGAGCTGAGAATGGCCACCGTCCGCGCCGCCGCTCCGGCGGTGCGCGCCGCCAGCAGGCGCACGTAGTCCCGGTCGTGCTCGCCGCACGCCGCCTCGATCAGGCGCCACCCGTCGCGCTCGTCGGCCGCCGCTGCCATCCGCGCTCCTTCCGCCTGTGCCAGCGCTTCCCACAGCCGCTGCCGCTCCTTGGCCGAGGCCTTCGCCTCCGCTTGCAGCCGTCCGATCGCCGCCGCCACATCGCCCGCTCCCACCGAGAGCGCCTCCGTCGCCTGCCGCAGCGCGGCCGCGTCCGTCCGCCCCGCGCGCACCGCGCGCAGCCCGCAGACGAACTGCACCCGCACGCCGCGGCTGATCTTCTCCGTGCCCCTCAGCCACAATCCGCCGATCTGCCCCGTGGAGCGCACGTGCGTGCCGCCGCAGGCGTTCAGGTCGCAGTCTTCGATCTCGATCAGCCGCATGTCGCCGCCGCGTTCCGGCAGCTTGCGCAGCTTGCCGGCCGCCAGCAGCGCCTCCGCTTGCGCGCGCGTCACCACCCGCGGCGTCACCGGCCGGTCCTCGGCGATGATCCGGTTCACCGCCAGCTCTACCCGCTCCAGCGCCGCCTCCGCCGGCAGCGCGCAGGCCAGGTCGATGTTCGAGCTTTCGGCGCCCAGGTGAAACGACACCGTCGCCCCCTGCAGCTCGCTCAAAAACACCGCCGACAGCAGGTGC
>JAKAOE010000078.1 GCA_021823305.1 Acidobacteriota bacterium | reverse complement strand
CGAGGTCAACGACGAGTTCCGCTCGACCGACGTGGCGCTGGTGATCGGCGCCAACGACGTGGTGAACCCGGCGGCGCGCACCGACAAGACCTCGCCGATCTACGGCATGCCGATCCTCAACGCCGACTACGCGCACCAGGTGTACGTGATCAAACGCGGGCAGGGCAAGGGATACTCGGGGGTCGAGAACGAGCTGTTTTACGCCGACAACTGCAACATGGTGTACGGCGACGCGCAGGCGGTGCTGGTGAAGTTCATCGCGGCGATCAAGGAGCTGGGCGCGGCCGCATAGGAACGCAGGGCGGGGCGATGCGCGGCGCACTGCGTTGTCCTCGGTCGGCCGGGCGTCGTCACGTACGTCCCTGTACGCTCCTCCGCCCGGCCTCCCTGCGTCCTAGCATTGCTTGCGGCTCGCCCCTTCCGGAGCTTCGAGCGGCCGCGAGCTCAGCCGGAGATTCCCCCGGCGGCTAGCGTGTGCTATTAAACAGCGATGGAATGGAAAAGGCCGGAGCGGCTGCGGGAGTTGGCGGGGATTGGGGTGGACCGGATGGGGGCGGTGGCGGACTCATCCGGGCGGGACTTGCTGCGGCTGGAGAATCTCGATACCGATATTGCGCCGGACGCGGAGGCGATTGCGCTGACGCGGCGGGCGGCGGTGGAAGACGCGTGCAATAGCTACCTGCCGTTCGTGGGGCAGGTGGGGCTGCGGGAGGCGGCGGCGCGGCATGTGGCGCGGGTTTCGGGCGTGGCGTATACCGGCGAGCGGAATTGCATCGTCACGGCGGGCGGGCTCGAGGGGATTCTCAATGTGTTGCTGGCGACGGTGGAGGTCGGAGACGAGGTTATCGTCACCGATCCGACTTATGTCGGGCTGCTGAATCGGATACGGCTGGCGGGCGGCGTGCCGCGGTTCGCGGGGTTGCGGTTCACGCCGGGCGGCCCGTGGCGGCTGGATCGGGAGGCGCTGCGCGCGGCGGTGGGAGCGAAGACGCGGGCGATGTTGTTGATGTCGCCGTCCATGCCGACGGGGGCGGTGCTGGATGAGGGCGATTGGGCGGAGGTGGCGGCGCTGTGCCGGGAGCGCGGCCTGCTGCTGATCTACAACGCGGCGATGGAGCGGCTATTGTTCGACGGGCGGCGGGTATTGCATCCCGCCGGGTTGCCGGGCATGGCGGAGCGGACGATCACGGTGGGCTCGGCGTCGAAGGAGCTGCGCATGATTGGCTGGCGGGTGGGGTGGATTGTGGCGCCGGAGGCGTTTATGCCCGATCTGGCGGCAGTTTCGCTGGCGAATGTGGTGGCGCCGGTGGGGATCGCACAGGCGGCGGCCGCGGCGGCGCTGGAACGGTCGGAGGCGACGCTGGGCGGCTACGTCGCGGAGCTGCAGGCGCGGCGGGACGTGGTGGCGCGGGAGTTGGCGGGCCTGCCGTTCGGGATGCCGGCGGGCGGGTGGTCGCTGTTGCTGCGGGTGAGCGATTACGGGCTGGATGGGGAGACCATGGCGCAGCGACTGTTGGGGCAAGGAGTTTGCGCGACGGCGATGGCGGGATGGGGCGGGGCGGAGGCGGGCGAATACGTCCGCTTTGTGTTCGCCAATGAGCCGGTGGAGCGGCTGCGGGGGCTGGGGGCGCGGGTGCGGAAGGCGCTGGGTGCGTGACGAAAGACGGGTTGCACCGCCCCTTGAATGCGCGTTGGCGGGCGTGATTACATTTGGCGGAGGAGCTTTTCTTCTTCCGAGAGGCCGGCGTCCGATTCCTCGAAAATGTCGAGGATGCGGTCGACTTCTTTGGATCTGCGCGTCGGCATTGCTTCCCGAGTCCAGTCTAGCGCAAGGCAGAGTTAGGCGAGGGCTTCCTTGCACCAAGCGAGAGGTTCGTGGGCTTCGGGGATGCCGGCTTTTGCGGCGCGTTCGAGGAGGGGGAGGGCGTCGGCGGGGCGGTCGAGGCCTTGGAGCAGGAGCAGGCCTTTGTTGAGGACGAAGAGGAGGTTGCCGGGGTCGGCGGCGAGAGCGAGATCGAGGCTTTCCAGGGCGGCGTCGGGGCGGCCGAGGCGGAGGAGGAGGCCGGCCTGGTTGGAGAGCGCGGCGGTGTTGTGAGGATGGCGGTGGAGCAGCTCGGCGTAGACGATCACCGCCTCGTGGTCGCGGTCGAGTTCCTCGAGCAGCATGGCCTTGCGCATCCAGGCGGGCTCGCAATCGGGGTCGAGCGCCAGGGCGCGGTCGTAGGCGGCGAGGGCGCTGGCGTTGCGCTCGGCGCGCTCGAGGCGCAGGGCTTCGGCGACCAGGCCGAGCGCGGTCTCAGGGGCGGGCGGATTGTCCGCTGGCACGAGGCGCCTCCGGGGCGGCGCCGAGCAGCCGTTCCAGCCGGCTGCCGGCGAGGGTGATGGTCTGGCCGCGCTCGGGGCCGGTGGAGACCATGCCGATTTCGACGCCGGAGACGCGGGCGAGGAAAGCGAGGTAGTCGCGGGCGCGCAGCGGGAGGTCGTCCCAGCGGGTGACGCCTTCGGTCGGGGTCTGCCAGCCGGGCAGCTCCTCGTAGACCGGCTCGAGCGCCTCCCAACCGGCGGCGGCCGGGGGAATGACATCGCCGCCCTTGTAGCCGACGCAGACCGGGATACGCTCGAACTCGTCGAGCACGTCGAGCTTGGTGACCACCAGCGCGTCGAGGCCGTTGAGGGCGGCGGCGTAGCGCATGAGCGGGGCGTCGAACCAGCCGACGCGGCGGGGGCGGCCGGTGACGCTGCCGAACTCGTTGCCGCGGCGGCGCAGAGCGTCGCCCGCGGCGCCGGCGAGCTCGGTGGGAAACGGGCCGCCGCCGACGCGGGTGCAGTAGGCCTTGCTCACACCGATGGCACCGGTGAGGCGAGTGGGGGCGAGACCGGTGCCGATGCAGGCGCCGCCGGCGGTGGTGCTGCTGGAGGTGACAAAGGGATAAGTGCCGTGGTCAATGTCGAGGAGGGCGCCCTGCGCGCCCTCGAGCAGGATGCTCTCGCCGCGGGCGGCGGCGGCGTTGAGCAGCGCGCCGGTGTCGGCGACGAAGGGGCGGATCTGGTCGGACAATGACTGGTAGGTTTCGAGGATTCGGCCTGCGTCCAAGGGCGGGGCGTTGTAGAGCGCGGCGGCGATGGCGTTTTTTTCGGCCAGCGCTTCGCGGATGTGGTCGCGCAGCAGGGCGGCGTCGTAGAGGTCGGCGACGCGGAGGCCGCGGCGGCCCATTTTGTCCTCGTAGGCGGGGCCGATGCCGCGCGAGGTGGTGCCGATCCGGAGGCGGCCGGGCGCGCTCTCGGCGGCGTGCTCGATGCTGCGGTGGTAGGGGAGGATGACGTGGGCGCGGGTGGAGACGAAGAGCTTGCCGGCGACATCCACGCCGGCGGCGCGGAGGGTGGCGATCTCGTCCACCAGCGCCTGCGGATCGAGCACGACGCCGTTGCCGATGACGGCCTTGGAGACGCCGCGCAGGACGCCGCAGGGGATGAGTTGGAGGATGAAGCGCTGGCCGCCGATGACGACGGTGTGGCCGGCGTTATGGCCGCCCTGGTAGCGGGCGATCCAGGCGAAATGGCCAGCGAGCAGGTCCACGACCTTGCCCTTGCCCTCGTCGCCCCACTGGGCTCCGACCACAATCACACACGGCGAGCGCATGTGTCTCATTCCCAAGTCAAATCGCGAACGGGCGCTGCGGGGTCAGTGAACCGGGGCGGCCTGCAGGTGGCGGTCGAGGGTGCGGCGCAGCGCGTCCTTGTTGACGTAGCCGACGATTTGTTCCTCGACCTTGCCGTTCTTGAAGAGCAGCAGGGTGGGGATGCCCTGGACGTGATAATTCATCGCGGTGCGGGGGTTGTCATCGACGTCGAGCTTGCCCACCTTGAGCCGGCCGGCAAGCTCGCCCGCCACCGCTTCGACGTGGGGCGCAATCTGGCGGCAGGGGCCACACCAAGCCGCCCAGAAGTCCACCAGCACGGGCTGATCGGCCTTCAGCACTTCGGCTTCGAAGTTGGCATCGGTGAACACGGCAAGATTGGCGGCCATGCGATCTATTCCTCCGTCCACCTACTATTGTAACGTTAATTGGCGCGGGTCCCTGCGCGCCTGCCCGGGCGCCGGGACAACTGATGCCGAGCGTGTGCGGCGCGCGGCCCGCTTGCTCGCGCTTGGCAGGGCCGCGCCGTAGGGCTTACTGAACATGAGACAGCTTCGAGCGCCCAAGGGACAGAATTTTCTTTACCAGGACGCGTGGCTGCGCAAGGTGGCGCAGGCGGTGGGCGCGAGCCGGGCGCTGGTGGAGATCGGCGGCGGGCCGGGCGGACTGACGGCGCTGCTGGCGGAACAAAGCGCGCGGCTGTGGGTGATCGAGCAGGACGCGCAGCTGGCGGAGGGGCTGCGGCGGAGGTTCGCGGCGGTGAGCCAGGTCACGGTGATCGAGGCGGATGTGTTGCAGGTGAGCTTCGCGGCGCTGGCGGCGGAGGCGGGCGAGGCTTTGACTGGCGCGGGACCGCGCACGGTGCGGGTGGCGGGGAACCTGCCCTACTACATCACCAGTCCGATCCTGCTGCTGCTGTTCCGGGAGGCGGCGCACATCAGCGACGCGACGGTGATGGTGCAGAAAGAGTACGCCGAACGGATGCTGGCGGCGCCGGGCGGACGGGGGTTCGGGCTGCTGGCGGCGACGACGCGGTTTTACGCGCGGGCGGAGCGGCTGTTTGACCTGCCGCCGGGGGCGTTCCGGCCGGCACCCAAGGTGCACTCGACGCTGTTGCGGCTGGAGATGGCGCCGCAGGGCGAGGCGCTGGGGGTGGACGAGCGGGGATTCATGGAGTTCCTGCGGGGCGTGTTCCGGCACAAGCGCAAGCAGTTGGCGACGGTGGTGGGAGCGGAGGCGGCGGCGGCAGCGGGGGTTGACGGGACGGCGCGGGCGGAGACGCTGACGCTGGAGCAATTGGCGGCGGCGTATCGAGCCGCGGCCCGCAAGCCGGTAGAATGAAAGGCGTGCCAAAGCTTGAGTTAATTCCTCTCGGCGGGCTGGGCGAGTTCGGCCTGAACATGATGGCCATCCGCTACGGCAACGACATGGTGGTGGTGGACTGCGGGCTGATGTTCCCGGAGCCGGAGCTGCTGGGCATCGACATCGTGGTGCCGGACGTGAGCTTCCTGGTGGAGCACCAGTCGCAGTTGCGGGCGATCCTGCTGACGCACGCGCACGAGGATCACATCGGGGCGCTGCCGTTCGTGATCGAGGACATCAACGTGCCGATCTACGGCACCGAGTTCACGCTGGCGATGGTGGAGAGCCGCTTCGGCGAGCACGGGCTGCTGGAGACGACGCGGCGGCATGTGGTCGAGCCGCTGCAGGCGTTCACGCTGGGGCCGTTCACGATCGAGTACATCCACGTGACGCACAGCATCGTGGGAGCGTGCGCGATCGCGATCACGACGCCGACGGGGGTGGTGATCCACACCGGCGACTTCAAGATCGACGCCACGCCGACCGACAACCGGCCGTTCGACCTGCACGCCTTTGCCGGCTACGGCAAGCGCGGGGTGCTGGCGCTGCTGAGCGACAGCACCAACGTGGACCGGCGCGGCTACACGGCGAGCGAGCTGGCGGTGCGCGACCGCTTCGACGAGGTGTTCGCCAACGCGGGCGACGGACGGATCTTCATCTGCTGCTTCACCAGCTCGATCCACCGGATCCAGCTGGCGGTGGACATGGCGGAGGAGTACGGGCGCAAGGTGTGTTTCCTGGGGCGGAGCATGGACACCAACACCGCCATCGCGCACCGGCTGGACTTCCTGCACCTGCCGGACGGGATCCTGATCCGGCCGCAGGACCTGCGCGCGTTTCCGCGGGACAAGGTGGCGGTGGTGATCTCGGGCAGCCAGGCGCAGGGGACCTCGGCGCTGGCGCGCGCCTCGGTGAACAACCACAAGCACGCGGAGATCAGCGCGGGCGACGTGGTGGTGCTGTCGAGCCGGATCATCCCGGGCAACGAGAAGGCGATTTTCCGCATGATCAACCACCTGTTCAAGCGCGGGGCGCAGGTGATCTACGAGACCGAGTCGTACCCGCCGGTGCACGTCTCCGGGCACGCCAGCCAGGAGGAACTGAAGCTGCTGATCAACCTAGTGCGGCCGCGGCACTTCATTCCGGTGCACGGCGAGTTCCGCCAGCTCTCGCTGCACGCGCAACTGGCGCGCAGCCTGCGCATTCCGGGGCTGGAGGCGCACGTGGCCGAGGACGGCGAGGTGCTGGCGCTGGACGCCAAAGGGATGGTGCGCAGCGGCACGGTGGCGACCGGGCGGGTGTTCATCGACAGCGGCAGCCAGGACGAGGTGGCGGAGGAAGTAGTGGTGCGCGACCGCCGGCACCTGGCGGAGGACGGCATCGTGCTGCCGGTGCTGGCGATCAGCAAGGCGAGCGGGAAGCTGCAGAACGAGCCGGAGATCATCAGCTCGGGGTTCGTCAACCCGATGCAGGCGGACGGGCTGATGGCGCGGGCGCGGCAGGTGGTGAGCGAGTCGGTGGCGAGCGCGGGGCGGGAGGAGTCGGGCGACTGGTCGCTGATCAAGGAGCGCATCCGGCGCGATTTGCGCAAGTACCTGCAGCAGCAGACCAACAAACGGCCGCTGATTTTGCCGGTGATCCTGGAGGTGTGACGATGGGGTGGCGGGGAGGAGCCGCGGCGGCGCTGCTGCTGGCGCTGGCGCCGGCGGGAGCGGCGGGCGCGGGCGCGCAGGCGACGACGTTGCGGAAGGCGATCGCGCTGACGGCGGGGGAGATCACCATCAGCCCGGACGCGACCAGCGCCAAGGTGGGATCGGTGCAGCCGGGGATGCTGCTCGGCATCCAGTCGGAGGCGAAGAATTACCTGCAAATCTTCAGCGGGGCGCAGGGGGTTTCGGGCTGGATCCGGAAGCAGGGGTACGTCGAGCTGGACAATCCCAAGGCGCCGGAGGTGCTGTTCGGCGCGGCGGCGGGGCTGGAGGCGCTGGCGGAGTCGCAGGCCAACGAGGAGACGGCGGCGAACAACGCGGCGCAGTTGTTCCTGAGCATTTACGAATATTTTCCGCGCTCGGCGCGGGCGGCGGAGGCGCTCTACCGCGGCGCCGCGATCGTGTGGGAGCTGAAGCTGAGCGAGGAGCCGACGCACGCCGATCCGTCGCGGCGGCAGTTTCCCAGCACCGAACTGCTGCGGCGGGTGGTCTCGAAGTATCCCAAGACGCAGTGGGCGGCGCGCGCCGCCTACCATCTGATCGTGACCCACTTCACCTGCGGCAGCTGGTTCGAGAAGCCGGACTGCATCGGCAAGGAAATCAACCAGTACGACAACTACGTGAAGAAGTATCCGGAGAGCCCGCGCGCGGCGCAGGCAGCCTACGACGCCATCTACCGCGCCGGCATCGCCTGGACGATCTACCGCCAGCGGACCAAGGTCGCCAACGAGCAGAAGGCGGAGCAGTACCAGGCGGAGGTGGCGCAGCGGGCGGCGGCGATGGAGACGGACTACCCCAACACCGATTGGGCGGCGCGCGCGGCGCTGGAGGCGTTCACGGTGGCGCAGGGGGAGCCGCTGAAGCTGCCGAACACGCAACCGCTCGGCGGACCGTAGCGCAGGGCGGGGCGTCTCGCCCCTTCCATGGCTTTGAGCGCGGGTGGGCTTCGGTTGGGCGCGGGCGCCCGGCGGCCCGCTTGGCTGCGCGGGGGCCCTGC
>JAKAOE010000077.1 GCA_021823305.1 Acidobacteriota bacterium | reverse complement strand
TGCCGGGCGGACTCACCGCCAGCCGGCTTTCGCGCTACCTGCTCGGCGACAAGGTGGACATCAGCGCGGTCCCGATCCGCCAGTTTTACGATCCCGGCACCGCGCTGGACTACTACCTGCGGTTGAGCGGCCTCCATTATCTCGGGCACGCGAGCCCCGCGCAGGTGCAAGCCGCGATGGCGTCGAGCGCGCGACTCCTGCGCGGCAACCTGCTGGCTCTACCGCCGGGCGCCGTCCGTGGCGCCCCGGCGCCGCAACCCAACGCGCTTTCCCCGGCGCCCCAAACCGCCATGCGGCGATGGATCGCGAGCTTCCCGAACTACATCGCCGACGCAATCGAGAAAAACACCATCACACAGTCGACGGGACGGCTTTTGGCCATGCGAAACCTGCAGGAAACCGTCACGATGGCGAACGGGCGGATCGCGCACGGCGGGATGAAGCTCAATGGCATTCCGTGGACGGGGCCCTACCTGACCGCGCCCGTATACCACTGGAACGGCGGCTTCGCCTACATCCGCGCATTCGTGCGGTCCGATTGCGGCATTCGCGTGGTAGCCGGGGCCAGGGGACACACAAGCTTCACCGAGCCGGTGGATGGGTTCCGTTTTACGAGCCCGGCCAATGGCTGCCTCGGCCGGGCGTACATGGGGTTTCAAAGTTACTATGCCCCGGTGCGCGGCAACTTGTGGATCGCCCGGAGCGACCATCTACCGCGGCGGCTGGAGATGCAGTACAAACTGCCCTCAGGGATGTCGGCGCGCTCGGTTCAAATGAGCATTGAGTGGACACCGGTGCGGGTCGCGCGGACGCATTACGTGCTACCGAGCCGGGCGACGGCCATGACGGAGATGGAAATGGGGTGGTGGGAGTCGCAAATGCAGTATTCCCATTACCGCCGGTTCACTGTTTCCTCCAAGATCACGTATACCCGCAAGCGCCACTGATTAAGCTGAGCGGCCGTCCTTTTTCTTCGCCGGCGGCTTGGGTTTGACCGGGGCGGTGGTGGCGTTGGCGTTGAGGGCGTGGATGAGGGGATCGGCTTCCTTGGGGATGGGGACGCCGTTGCCGGTCAGCACGCGATCCACGTCGTAGCCGGCTTCGCCGTACATCGCCTTGTTGCCGGTGGTGTCGGGCTGCACGACGGCGCCGCTGATGCTGATGCCGGCAAAGGCGCCCTTGCTGCGCCCGTAGGTGAGAATCTGGGAGTTGAGCTTGATGTCGGTTCCGGCGGCGGCGTGCCGGCCGACCGGCCCCGCCGCGGCGGCGGCTTCGGCGCCGATGCGGAACTTGCTGTTGAGCAGGCTGTCGAGCTGGGAGCGGTTGCCGAAGACCATGACCACGTCACTCGACTGTACCCCGATCTGGAAGCCGTAGCTTCCCCCGCCGATGGTCACGAACAGCGGTGGGCCCCAACTTGAACTGGTGGTGTGGCGGCATACCGCGACGCCCTTGCCGTAGTTGGCGCCCACCAGAAACGCGCCCTTCTTTTCACCGGGGATGATGGCGATGCAGGTAGCGTGTTGCAGAATCTCCTGCGGTATGGCCTTGTCGGGCGTCGCCATGACCTGCTCGAAGACGCGCGTGGCGGCGTTCAGCCGCGCGATGTCGTCGGATTTGTTGCTGGTGCTGGCCTGGGCCTGCGCCGCGATCGACAGCGCCAGCGCAAGCACCGTCATGCCCGCGAACGCCGCGTTCGATCCGAAACCACCCGCTCGCCGCATACACCCTCCTTCGGTCTTGTACGAAGGGTGGGATGTTCCATCAAATTTTCGAGGTTGCATCCCGCGGCTGCATGACGCGGTGCAGCTCGTTGAGGAACTCGTTGACGTCCTTGAAGTCCATATAGACCGAAGCGAAGCGGACGTAGGCCACCTTGTCAAGCTGGCGGAGCCGGTCCATCAGCAGCTGCCCGATGGCGCGGGTGCTCACCTCGCGCTCGGGCGAATCCACGATGAGCGCTTCCACTTCGTTGACGATGGCTTCCAGCTGGCCCATGGAGATGGGGCGCTTCTCGGCGGCGTGGAGCAGGCCGGTGAGCACTTTCTGGCGCTCGAACTTCTCCCGCCGGCCGTCCTTCTTGACCACCATGTAGGGGATCTCGTCGAGGCGCTCGTAGGTGGTGAAACGCTTCCCACAGGCGGCGCACTCGCGCCGGCGGCGGATGGCGTCGCCCTCCTTGCTCTCGCGCGAATCCACTACGCGGTCTTCGGGGTGGCCGCAAAACGGGCATCGCATAGGCTCAGGATTCCCGCCTAAAGTCTAACCCGGCCACCGCGCGCGGATCCTCCCTCCACTCCGCCCGCACCACCACGTGCAACTCCAGGCGGACGGCGATGCCGAGCTCGGCCTCGAGTTGGCGCCGCGATTCGATGCCGATGCGGCGGATCATTTCGCCGCCCTTGCCGACCAGGATGGCCTTCTGGCCGGGGCGCTCGCAGACGATCGCGGCCTGAATGACGCGCAACCTCCCCGCGGCGCGTTTCCGTTCGGTATCTCCTTCGACGCGGACGGCGAGGGCGTGCGGGACCTCCTCGCGCGTGAGCAGCATGGCCTGCTCGCGGATGAGCTCGGCGATCCAGAAGCGCTCGGGCTGGTCGGTGGCTTGGCCGGCGGGGAAGTACGGCTCGCCGGCCGGCATGCGCTCGAACATGAGTCGGGTGAGACGGTCGAGGTTGAGCTTTTTGAGGGCAGAGATGGGGATGGCCTCGGCGAAGTCATATTTCGCCCGCAACCGTTCGAGCAGCGGGAGGGCGGCTTCGGGCGAGGGCAGAAGGTCCGCCTTATTGAGCACGAGGAAGACGGGCGGGGCGGCTGCGGCATCGCCGCCGCGGAGAAGATCGAGAGCCATCTCGTCTTCCTGGCCCCAGGCGCGGTGCGCGTCCACCAGGAAGAGGGCGAGGTCGCGGCCTTCCAATCCGGCACGCAGGCTGCGGAGCAGGGCGCGGGCCAGGGGGCCGCGACCGCGGTGGGCGCCCGGAGTGTCCACCAGCACTATCTGGCCTTCGGGGCGGTCGAGAATGCCGAGGAGGTGGGTGCGGGTGGTTTGGGGATGGGGGGTGACGGCGGCGATCTTGCGGCCGACGAGGGCGTTGACCAGGGTGCTCTTGCCGGTGTTGGGGCGGCCGACTATGCTGACGAACCCGGAGCGGAACTCCACCGGGGGGCTCACGAGATGAGGCGCGCGAGCGCGAACGCGGCGGTGGCGGCGAGGCCGCCAATGAGCGCGGTCTGGATCGCGGAGCGCACCGGGGGCGCGCCGGTGAAGCGGCCCTTGATGTAGCCGAAGGCGAGCAGCGCGGCGCCGGTGACGGCGACGGAGACCTTGAGCGCGGTGGCGAGGGCGACGGGGGCGAAATAGGGCCCCAAAGGGATCATGCCGCCGGCGATGTAGGCGCCGGCGATGGTGACCGCGCTGGCGAGGGCACGGCCGGGCTCGGGGGCTTCGAGGCCGAGTTCGAAGCGCATCATGAAGTCGCGCCAGGCGGCGGGGCGTTGCGCCATGGCCTCCACCAGGACGGCGCTCTCCTGTTCGCTCATGCCGTACTGTTGCAGGATTTCGGCAACCTCGCGGCGCTCGTCCGCGGGACGCTCGACGATCTCGCGCTCCTCGCGTTCCAGCTCGCTGGCGTAATGCTCGGCGTCGCTGCGCGCGGCGAGGTAGCCGCCCAGGCCCATGGCGATGGAGCCGGCGGCGATCTCGGCCAGCCCGGCGGTCACCACCACGCGGGTGGCGACGGCGGCGCCGCTGAGGCCGGCGGCGAGGGCGAAGGGGACGGTGAGGCCGTCGGACATGCCGATCACCAGGTCGCGCAGGCGCGCGCTGCCGGTAAAGTGGGATTCGGCGTGTTGGGCTTGGCCGGGCACGACGGGCGCGGGAGTGCTCATAAGGGCGGAGCCGGGGCTGCGGCGCCTCCCACATCCTACCGCAGGCGGCGGGCGGGGCGCCCCGGGCGATAATAGCCTGAGCATTATGCCCGGGTCCGCACGCTCCTCCGGCCGCCGCCTGGCGCGCATCGCCGGCATCGACGTCGTCTTCGACGCCAGCTGGCTGATCATCCTGGTGCTGATCGGGGTGACGCTGGCGGAGTACTTTGCGCGGCTCAACCGGGCCTGGCCGATGGCGGTGGTGATCGCAGCGGCGACGGTGACGACGCTGCTGTTTTTCGGCTCGGTGGTGCTGCACGAACTGGCGCACAGCCTGGTGGCGCGGGGCCACGGGCTGCCGGTGCACACCATCACGCTGTTCGTCTTCGGCGGGGTGAGCGAGTTGACGCGCGAGCCCGACGACGCGGCGACGGAGTTCAAGATCGCGATCGCGGGTCCGCTGACCAGCATCGTGACCGGGGCGGTGTGCGTGGGGCTGGGGCGGCTGGGAGCGAACAGTCAGCCGGTGTTCGCGGTGCTGAACTGGCTGGGTTACATCAACCTGCTGCTGGCGGGCTTCAACCTGATTCCCGGATTCCCGCTGGATGGCGGGCGGGTGCTGCGCGCGATCCTGTGGAGCGCGAACAAGGATTTCGTCAAGTCCACGCGCTGGGCGACGAACGTGGGCAAGCTCTGCGCCATGGGCTTCATCCTGCTGGGGGTGATGGAGTTTTTCGCCGGGGCGGCGCTGAGCGGGCTGTGGCTGGCTTTCATCGGCTGGTTCCTGCTGTCGGCGGCGCAGCAGAGCTGGCGCCAGACCGAGATCCAGACGGCGCTGGAGCGGTTCACGGTGAGCGATCTGGAGACGCCGTTTTTCGCGCGCGTGCCGCCGGAGACCAACCTCGAGGTGTTCATCAGCGACCTGGCGGCGCACAATAACTTTCGCGCCAGCCTGGTGATGGACGCCGACGACCATCTGCTGGGCATCATCACCCCCGCCGACCTGTCGCGGGTGCCGCGCGAGCACTGGGGCACGACGCTGGTGCGCGACGTCATGGTGCCGCGCGAGCGGATGGCGACCGTGGAGCCGGCCGAGGGCCTGCACGCGGCGCTGCGCAAGATGGCGGAGAGCGACGTCGGCCAGCTGCCGGTGCTGAACAACGGCGGCGTGCGCGGCGTGATCCGGCGCGACCGCATCATCGAGTTGCTGCACTCGCAACTGCGGCAGCCCTGACTTCCCCAACCAGGAGACCCGACCAACGCCATGTCCGATCCCCAACCCTCCGCCGAGGCCTTCGGCGCCCCCGGTATCCCGCCGCGCTGGACGCGGGGCGCCAAGGACGCCATCGGCACCGCCTACTCCGCCGCCAGCCGGCTGTGGTTCACGCTGGCGCAGGGCACGCTCACCGAGATCTACTACCCCACCGTGGACCGGCCGCAGGTGCGCGACCTGCAGTTCCTGATCACCGATGGGGCGACGTTTTTTCAGGGGGAACGGCGCGACTGCGACTCGACCACCGAGGCCATGGACCCGCAGGCGCTGGGCTACCGCATCGTCACCGCGGACCGGCAGGGGCGGTTCCGGCTGCACAAGGAAGTCATCGCCGACCCGCACCTGAGCAGCGTGCTGCTGCACACGCGGGTGGAGGCGGCGCCGCCGCTTGCCCACGCGCTGCGCCTGTTCGTGCTCTGCGCCCCCCACCTGGACGGCATCGGCGCGCACAACTGCGCCGAAATTGGCGAGGCGGTGGGGCGGACGGTGCTGCTGGCGCACCGCGGCGGCAGCTGGATGGCGATCGGAGCGACGGCGCCGCTGCGTTACGCCTCGGCGGGCTACGTGGGCGCGAGCGACGGCTGGAGCGACCTGGCCGCGCACCTCCACCCCACCTTCGCCTTCCAGCGCGCCACCGACGGCAACGTGGCGCTGTGCGCCGAAATCGACCTCAGCCGCACGCGCGAGTTCACCGTCGGGCTGGCCTTCGGCAACGCGCGCGAAGCCGCGCTCAACGCCCTGCTGCAGTCGCTCGACCCGCCGTTCGAGGCGGCGCGGACGCGCTTCGTGGCGCAGTGGCAGCGTACGGGAGAGCACCGCCTGCCGCTGGAGGCGCAGGCGCGCGACGGCGGAGACCTCTACCACCGCAGCGTCAGCCTGCTGCTGGCGCACGAGGACAAAACCTATCCCGGCGCGTTGATCGCCTCGCTTTCGATCCCCTGGGGCGAGGCCAAGGGGGACGAGGATCTGGGCGGCTATCACCTGGTGTGGACGCGCGATCTGGTGAACAGCGCCAGCGGGCTGTTGGCCAGCGGCGACCACGCCACGGCGCGGCGGGCGCTGCTCTACCTGGCGGCCTCGCAGCACGCCGACGGCGGCTTCGCGCAGAATTTCTGGCTCAACGGCACGCCCTACTGGCAGGGGATTCAGCTCGACGAGGTGGCGTTTCCCATCCTGCTGGCCTGGCGGCTGCGGCGCCAGGGCGCGCTGCACGGGATTGACGTGTATCCGATGGTGGCGCGCGCGGCGGGCTACCTGATGCGGCACGGCCCGGCGACGCAGGAGGAGCGCTGGGAGGAGGCGGGCGGCTACTCGCCCTCCAGCCTGGCGGCGCACATCGCCGGGCTGGTGTGCGCCGCCGAGATTGCGCGCGCCCACGGCGACGAGGAACTGAGCCGGCTGGCGCTCGACACCGCCGACTTCCTGGAGAGCCATCTCGAGGCCTGGACCGTGACCACCCAGGGCGCGCTGCTGGCCGGCGTGCCGCGCCACTACATCCGGATCAACCCCGCGCCGCTGGCCGGAGCCGGAGCCAACGAGGATCCCAACCAGGCGGTGCTGCACATCGCCAACCGGCCGCCGGGCGAGCCCACCGAGTTTCCGGCGCGCGACATCGTGGACGCGGGCTTCCTCGAACTGGTGCGCTACGGCATCCGGGCGCCGGGCGACCCGCTGATCGAGGACTCGCTGCGCGTGGTGGACGCGCTGCTCAAGGTCAATACGCCGTTCGGCCCCTGCTGGCGGCGCTACAATCACGACGGCTACGGCCAGCATCGCGACGGGGAAGCCTACACCGGCTGGGGCCGAGGCGGGGCGTGGCCGTTGCTGACCGGCGAGCGCGCGCACTACGAATTCGCGGCCGGGCGGGACGTGACCCCCTACCTGCGCGCCATGGAGCAGCTCGCCAATCATCTCAATCTGCTGCCCGAGCAAATCTGGGACCTGCCCGACCTGCCCTCGCACTTCCTCTACTTCGGCCGTCCCAGCGGCTCCGCGATGCCGCTGATGTGGGCGCACGCCGAGTATGTCCGCCTGCTGCGCTCGCTCGCCGACGGCGCGGTGTTCGACCTCATTCCGGCGGTGGCGGAGCGCTACCGCGCGGGCAAGCGGCGGCCGCCGCTCGAGATCTGGAAGCTGAAGCGCCAGGTGGAACGGGCGCCGCGCGGCGCCACGCTGCGCATCCAGCTCGAGGCCGCGTTTTTCCTGCATTTCAGCCGCGACGGCTGGGCGACGACGGAGGAGGTGCGCTCGGCCGCGACCAACTGCGGGTTCGAGTACGTGGACGTGGCGCTGCCGGCGGCACAGCAGGCGCCGCTGCGGTTCACGTTCCGGTACGCGGCCGACGGGCACTGGCAGGGCCAGGACTTTGCGGTGGCGATAGACTAGAAGCGGCAATTTTTCCACGGAGAACAACGCGCCATGAAGATGACCCCCGGCAAACTCAAAGGCCTGAACGCGGTTGCCGACGCGCGCGGCGTGATCGCCGCCGCCGCCATGGACCAGCGCGGCAGCCTGCAGAAGGCGCTGGCCAAGGAGAAGGGCGCGCCGGCGACGCCGGCGATGATGAGATCGGA
>JAKAOE010000076.1 GCA_021823305.1 Acidobacteriota bacterium | reverse complement strand
GCGACCACCTGGCGCAGCACCTTGGGGGTGGTCTTGTACTGGGCGCGGGCGTGGAACAACTGGTCCACGGAATCGTCGGCCTCCTGCAGGATGGCGGCGTACTGGCGCAGCAGGTTGTAGAGCTGGGCGCCGCGCGCCGGCGGCGGGGGCGAGGCGACGCGCAGGCGCTGGAAGCGGTCGAGGCGCTGGTGGGCGAAGTGGAGCAGCAGCGGCGGGCGTTTGTTCAGCTCCTCGGAGGTGTGGCGCACCCGATCGGCCTCGGCGCGGGTGAGCGGATCGTAGAACTGGCCCTGGGCCGCGGCGGGCAGCGCCAGCGCGGCGGCGAGCAGCAACGCGAGCGCGAGCGGGGCACAAGCGCGGATGGCCGGCGTCAGTGCTTGGGTTTGGGTGCGAACATCCATTGCAGCAGCTCGGCATCAAGGTTGGCGAGATGGGTGCGCACGGCTTCGACCTGGGGCCGCACGGTGTAGTCCACCTGCTGGGCCAGGCCCTTGAGGCCAAAGACCATCTGTTGCGCGGCCATCTCGACGTTTTTCATGCCGCTGGTCTTGCCGCGCTTCATTTCCGCCCGCAGCAGGGAGCAGGCGCTGTCCATGTGGGCGCGGGCGTGGCCGAGATCCTGGAGGGCGAAGCGATTGTGGGAGACGGCGAAGTTGGCGAGGGCGAAGTTGTAGTCGAGCAGGGCGATCTTGGCCAGGGTCTCGGCCTGCTGGTGGCCGTGCTGCTTCGCCATCTGGGCGGAGAGCTTGGCGTACTGGCGCTCCTGTTTGAGGGTGATGGCCGGCACTTGAGCGCGCGCGGCGGCGGCGCCGGCCAGGAGCAGACTCATCGCCATCCCCGCCCAACGGATCATTTCGGCATCCCCGCTTTCCCTAAGGATGCGACGTTTTGCCTGCCGGTGACAAAGGTTATTCCTGGCCGGCGAGGGCGGCGGCGAGGAAGGGAGCGGTGCGGGAGCCGGGGGACCGGGCGACCAGCTCGGGCGGGCCCTCCGCCACCAGACAGCCGCCGGCGGCGGCGGCTTCGGGGCCGAGGTCGAGGATCCAGTCGGCGCACTTGATGACGTCGAGGTTGTGCTCGATCACCACCACCGAGCCGCCGGCGGCGATCAGGCGATCGAGGGCGGCCAGGAGCTTGGCGATGTCGTCGAAGTGCAACCCGGTGGTGGGTTCGTCGAACAGAAACAACGTGCGGGCGGCGGCGCGGGGCTGGGCGAGATGGGCGGCGAGCTTGACGCGCTGGGCCTCGCCGCCGGAGAGCGTGGTGGCGGACTGTCCGAGGCGGAGATAACCGAGGCCGATCTCCTCCAGCAGGTGGAGCGGGCGAGTGATGCGGGGATGGGCGGCGAAGTGGCGGATGGCCTCCTGCACGGTGAGCTGCAGCACCTGGTGGATGTTGAGCCCGAGCGCCTCGACCGCCAAGGTGCCGGCCTGATAGCGCGTGCCGCCGCACTCCTCGCACACCAGGGCGACGTCGGCGAGGAACTGCATGTCCACAGTGACCACGCCGTCGCCCTGGCAGGTTTCGCAGCGGCCGCCGGGGACGTTGAAGGAGAAGTGGCCGGCGCGGAGGCCGCGCTTGCGCGCCTCCGGCTGCTGGGCGAAGAGCTCGCGGATGGCGTCGAAGGCCTTGATGTAGGTCACCGGGTTGGAGCGCGGGGTGCGGCCGATGGGCGACTGGTCCACCAGCACCACCTCGCTCAGCTCGGCGACGCCGTGCAGGGCGCGGCAGCCGGCGCGGGCGTCGCCGGATTCGGCGCCGTTGTCCTCCGCGGACGCGTTCGCGGGCGCGGCGGCGCCGTGCAGGGCGCGGCGCAGGTTGCGATAGAGGACGTCGTGCACCAGCGTGCTCTTGCCGCTGCCGGAGACGCCGGTGACGGCGACCAGCAGGCCGAGAGGGATCTCGACGTCGAGGCTGCGCAGGTTGTGGGCGGTGGCGGCCTCGATGCGCAGACGGCGGCGGCCGGGATGGCGGCGCCGGGCGGGCAGCGGAATGCGGCGGTCGCCGCGCAGGTACTGGCCGGTGAGCGAGCGCGGGGCGTCGCGCACGGCGGTCCAGGGGCCGGCGGCGACGACCTCGCCGCCGAGCTCGCCGGCGCCGGGGCCGAGGTCCACGAGATGGTCGCCGGCGCGCATCATCTCGGCATCGTGCTCGACGACCACCAGCGTGTTGCCGAGGTCGCGGAGTTCCTGAAGGATGGCGATGAGGCGGCGGCTGTCGCGCGGATGCAGGCCGATGGAGGGCTCGTCCAGGACGTAGAGGGCGCCCACCAACTGGTTGCCGAGGCAGGTGGCGAGCTGGATGCGCTGCGCCTCGCCGCCGGAGAGGGTGCCGGCGCGGCGGTCGAGGCCGAGGTAGTCGAGCCCGACCTTGCGCAGGAACTCGAGCCGCTGGCGCACCTCGCGCACCAGCCCGGCGGCGATGGCGGCGGCCTGGGGAGCGAGCTGGAGGCCATCAAAGAAGCGCAGCGCCCCGGCCACCGGCAGCACGGCGAGCTCGCCGATGTGCAGCGGCGCGGGGGCGGCGGAGGAGCGCAGCTTGACCTGGAGCGCTTCGGGGCGGAGGCGGGCGCCACCGCACTCCGGGCAGGGGGCGTAGCCGCGGTAGCGGCTGATCAGCACGCGCACGTGGACGCGGTACTTCTTGCGCTCCAGGCGCTCGAAGAAGCCGCGCACGCCGGGAAACTTCCCTTCCCCATCCCAGATGCGCCTGCGCTGGGCGGGCGTGAGTTCGCGCCAGGGAAGGTCGAGCGGGATGCCCTCCGCCGCGGCGAACCGTTCCATGGCGCGGCGCCACTTCAAGCCGCGGGGCCGGTTCCAAGGCTCGATGGCGCCGGCGCGCAGGCTGCGCGAGGGATCGGGCACGACGCGCTCCTCGGCGATGTCGGCGGTATTGCCGAAGCCCTGGCAGCGCGGGCAGGCGCCCTGGGGATGGTTGAACGAGAACATCTGCGGCTCGGGCGCGGGAAAGGCGCGGCCGCAGCGCTTGCACTCGCGCCGCTCGTGGTAGCGCAGGCGGCGCGGGCCGGCGTCGCCGCCGGGCAGCAGCAGCACCGCCTCGCCGGCCTCGCGGTAGGCAGTTTCGAAGGCGTCGGCGAGGCGGGCGCGGGCGCCGGGCTCGATGACCAGGCGGTCGGCGACGGCCATCACCGGCTTGGCGAGGTCGAGCTCGAGCAGCGATTCGGGGGTGGAGAACTCGACCGTGCGGCCATCCTGCCAGAGGCGGTTGAAGCCCTTGCCGCGCAGCTCGCTCAAACGGGGCGCGAGGGCAGGTGCGTCCGGCGCGGTGGGCGGCAGGGCGGGAAACAGCACCAGCGCGCGCGCGCCGGCGGCGTCGCGCAGGGCGCGGGCGACGGCGCTGTCCACGTCGTCGCGCTCGACCGCGAGGCCGCAGCCGGGACAGATGGTTTCGCCGGCGCGGGCGTAGAGCAGGCGCAGATAATCGTAGATTTCGGTGACGGTGGCGACGGTGGAGCGGGGGTTGCGGCCGGCGGCCTTCTGGCGGATGGCGACGGCGGGGGCGATGCCCTCGATCGCGTCCACCTCGGGCTTCTCCATGCGCTCGAGAAACTGGCGCGCATAGGCGGAAAGCGACTCGACGTAACGGCGCTGGCCTTCGGCGTAGAGGGTGTCGAACGCCAGACTGCTCTTGCCCGAGCCGCTGACGCCGGTGACGACGGTGAGCGCGTTCAGCGGAAGGTCGAGCGAGACGTTCTTGAGGTTGTGGACACGCGCGCCGCGGACCTGAATGGACTCCGACATGGCGGGGAAACTTTCATTTTATCAATCCCCCCGCACGCACCGGATCAGCGCCTGGACGGTCTCGACCGGCGTCTCCGGCAGGATGCCGTGGCCGAGGTTGAAGATGTAGCCGGAGCGGCCGCGCGCCTGGGCGAGCATGGCGCGGGCGGCGGCGCAGGCGGCCTCGGGGCCGGCGAGCAGCAGGGCGGGATCGAGGTTGCCCTGCAGCGCGGGCGGCGGTTGCACGTAGCGCGAGAGGCGCTCCCAGGCGGCACTGAGCGAGATGCGCCAATCGAGGCCGAGAACGGCAGCGCCGGTTTCGGCGACGGCTTCGAGGAAGCCGGCGGCGCCGGTGGAAAAGTAGATCACCGGAATGCCGGCGGCGCCGGCGAGTTCGACCAGGCGGCGGGTGTGGGGCAGGACGGCGCGGCGGTAATCGTCCGGGCTGAGCGCGCCGGCCCAACTGTCGAAGAGATGCAGCGCGTCGGCGCCGGCGGCGGCCTGTTGCTCGAGGAAGCCGGCGAGGCCGGCGGTGAGCTTGCGCATCAGCTCGTCCCAGGCGGCAGGCTGGGCGTGGAGCAGGCGCTTGGTCTCGATGAAGTTGCGCGAGCCGCCGCCCTCAATGAGATAGCTGGCGAGGGTGAAGGGCGCGCCGGCGAAGCCGATGACCGGCAGGCCGCCGGGGCCGAAGTGGGCGCGGACGCGGGCGATCGCCTCGCTGACGCAGTCGAGCGCGCCGCCCCATTGCTCGGGCAGGCGGGCGATCTGCTCCGCGGTGCGCAGCGGGGGCGAGAGACGCGGGCCTTCGCCGGCGGCGAACTCGAGCTCGAGGCCGAGCGGCGCGGCGGGCAGGAGCAGGTCGGCGAAGATAATCGCCGCGTCCACGCCTAGGCGTTCGGCGGCGGTGATGGTGACCTCGGCGGCCAGCGCCGGGGTGCGGCAGATGTCAAGCAGCGAGTGGCGGGCGCGCACGGCGCGGTACTCGGCCATGTAGCGGCCGGCCTGGCGCAGCAGCCAGACGGGCGGGCGGTCCACCGGGCGGCAGCGGCAGGCGGCGAGGAAACGCTGGCGCGGCGTCATTGTGCTGCGGCGCCCAGCCCTTGGGCGGCGCGCTCGGCGGCGGCCAAGACGCGGGCGGCGTGCGCGGGGCGGGAGCGCGGGTTCATGGCCACCAGGCGGAGGCAGCGGCGACCGTCGAGCACAGTGCTGCTGAGGTAGGCTTGGCCGCCGGCGTTCACTGCCTCCATGATGCGCCAATGCAGCCGGTCAGCGGCGCGGGCGGCGCGTGGCGGGCGGCGCAAGCGGAAGCAGAAGATGTTGCTCTGCGGGCGATGCGCGGGCTCGAAGCGGGGCGAGGCGAGGCAGCGGTGGAAGGCGGCTTGGGCGGCGTCGCAGGCGGACTCGGCCATGGCGGCGAACAGCTCCGGGCCGTAGGCCTGCCACACCAGCCAGACCTTGAGCGCCTCGAAACGCTGCGAGCAGGCAAGCGTGAATGGGCCGACGTCGGCGACGGGCGCCGGGTAGGGGCGAAAGAGGTAGGGGGCGTGCTGCTCGAAGGCACCCCGCAGCGCCGCGCCGCGCCGCACCAGCACGGCGCCGGCGGAGAGGGGCATGAACATCATCTTGTGGGGGTCAAAGGCGATGGAGTCGGCCTGCCCGATGCCGCGCAGCAGCGGCTTGAGGCGGCGGCTGAAGGCCAAGCCGCCGCCGTGGGCGGCATCCACGTGCAACCAGGCGCCGAGGCGGCGGGCGGCGGCGGCCAGCGCAGCGAGATCGTCGAAGCTGCCGGTGGAGGTGGACCCGCTGGTGGCGACCAGAATGAGGCGGCGGCAGCCGGCGCGGCGCGCCCGCGCGGCGGCCGCGTCCACGGCGGCGGGATCGGTGCGGTGGGCGGCGTCGGTGGGGATGGCGAAGACGCGATCGGCGCCCAAGCCGAGAATGCCGGCGGCGCGCGCGATCGAGTAGTGGGTCTGAGCGCCGGCGAGGATGCCGATGCTGCCGCCGCCGCGGCGCCAGGCGCGGGGCGCGAGCGCGGCGCGGGCGGCCAGCAGCGCGGTGAGGTTGGCGAAGCTGCCGCCGGGGGTGAAGGTGCCGGAGGCGGCGGCGGGATAGCCGAGCAGCCTGCGGAAGCGGCGCATGACCTCGCGATCCACCAGCGTGCCGGCGGGCGACATGTCCCAAACGGCGATGCTCTGGTTGAGCGCCGCGGTCACGGACTCGGCCAGCGCGGCCAGCGGCACGGGCGCGGGGATCTGCTGCGCCATGGCGCAGGGATGGCTTTGATGCAGGCTGGCGGCGATCAGTTGGGCGAGGCGGGCCGGCGCCGCGGCCGCGCCGCCGCCGGGCCTGGCGGCCAGCAGGCGGCGGGCGCGGCGCTCGAAATCGGGCGCGCGCACCGGGCCGCGGCCGTCCTGGGTGAGCTCGCGCACGGCCAAGTCGCCGCAGGCGCGGGCAAAGCGGCGCAGCTCGCGCGCATCCCAGGCGCGCCGCAGGGTTTCGAGGGTTGAGTCCGCAGTGGCGTCGCCCGGCATGCGATTCAATGATAGCGTGGAGGAATTTGATGGCTGCGGCGCACCAACCATTGACGGGCGCGGGCCCCAGCGCGGCTACGCCGCGCGTCCCGCTTGGCCGGAGCGACGGCTCGGGGCCCTGTTCGTCCCAAGCCAGCGCTCCGGCTCGCGGGGGCCACGCCTCCTCGCTGCCCGGGGGCGGGCCTCCTTTCGGGGTTTCACGATCTCCCCGCGCCGAATTGCCCGCTAGCAAAAGGCACGGCCCCCGCGATGCGCGTGTGCTGGAACTGGACGGCCTGCGAGCGCTGGCCGTAGGCGGCGTGATCGCGTTCCACTATTCGCTGGGCATGCCGTGGGCCAATCCGGCGACGCGGCTGGGGTGGGTGGGGGTGGACCTGTTTTTCGTGCTTTCGGGATACCTGATCACAACCATCCTGCTGCACAGCCGGCAGCGACCGCGCTACTTCCGGACGTTTTACGCGCGGCGGACGCTGCGGATTTTTCCGATTTATTTCCTGCTGCTGGCGATCTACGCCAGCGCGGCGCTGCTCCTGGGCGGACGGCAGCCGACGGCGTACTGGGCGATGCAGGCGGCGTTCCTGTCGAGCACGGTGGAGTTTTTCCGCTCCTGGCGGCTCGCGGCGCCGGAGTTCGTGCTGGCGGGGGTGACGGTGCTGTGGTCGCTATCGATCGAGGAGCAGTTCTACCTGCTGTGGGCGCCGGTGGTGCGCTGGATGCGGCCGGCGGGGCTGTGGCTGGCGCTGGGGACGGCGATGGTGGCGGCGCCGGCGCTGCGCCTGGCGGCGCACACGCGCTACTTCCCCGAGTACCGGTTCTTTCCGGCGCGGTTCGACAGCCTGGCGTGGGGCGCGGCGCTGGCGCTGGCGCTGGACGCCTGGCCGCGGCAGCGGATCGAGCGCGGGCTGCGCGCCGCCGGGTTCACCGCGCTGGGGATGTTGGCGGCGCTGGCGGCGTTCACCGGGCTACATCGCGCCAACGCGGCGTTCGCGGGGCTGGGGTACAGCGCGCTGGCGATGGGGTTCGCGGCGGTGGTGGGGTGGACGGTGACGCGGGCGGGCGGGACGGCGCCGGCGGCACGGCTGCTGCGGCTGCGGCCGGCGTGCTGGCTGGGGCGGGTGAGCTATGCGGTGTACCTGGTGCACTATCCGCTGCTGGTGCTGGCCGGAGGGGCGCTGGGCGTGGGCGCGCACGCCGGCATGGCGGCGCTGCTGGAGCAGCGGGCGCTGGGGCTGACGGCGGCGCTGCTGCTGGCGGGGGCATCGTGGCGGTGGCTGGAAGCGCCGATTTTGCGCTTCAAGGACCGCTGGGCGCCAGCGCCGCGCATCCAGGCCGAACCGCAGGCGGGCGATCTGCGTATCCAACCGATAGTAGAACCTGTCTGGCTCTGTTGACATCCTTGGTGCGCGGCAGGGCAGAGCGGCTTGTGACCGGCTAGTCTGAGAGTGCTCAG
>JAKAOE010000075.1 GCA_021823305.1 Acidobacteriota bacterium | reverse complement strand
GTCCTATGGCGCGCTGCACGCCGTGGACGGGCTCACGCTGCGCGTGCCCGAAGGCGCGGTGTGCGGGTTCCTCGGGCCCAACGGCAGCGGCAAGACCACGACGATCCGCATGATCGTCAATATCCTGATTCCCGACGCCGGCGTGGTCCACATTCAGGGGCGGCCCGCGGGCGCGGACACCAAGGACCTGATCGGCTACCTGCCGGAGGAGCGCGGCCTCTATCAGAAGATGAAGGTGGGCGAGTTGCTCGAGTTCCTGGCCGAGCTCAAACGCGTGCCGGCGGGCGAGGCCAGGCGGCGCGTGCGCCATTGGCTGGAACGCGTGGAGCTGGGCGCGTGGGCGGACAAGAAGGTCAACGACCTGTCCAAGGGGATGCAGCAGAAGATCCAGTTCATCGCCGCGGTGATCGCCGATCCGCCGATCCTCATCCTGGACGAGTTCTCGAGCGGGCTCGATCCGGTCAACGCCAACCAGTTGAAGGACATCCTGCTCGACCTGCGCGCGCAGGGCAAGACCGTGCTGTTTTCGACGCACCGCATGGACGAGGCGGAGCGGCTGTGCGACACCGTCTGCCTGATCCACCGCGGACGGAAGGTGCTGGACGGCACGCTGGCCGAGATTCGGGCCGCGGCCGGCAAGGCGACGCTGCGGGTGAACTACCGCGGCGACGCGGCGCTGCTGCGGCAGGCGCCGGGGGTGACCGCGGTGGACGACTTCGGCAACGCGGCCGAGCTCAAGCTGGCGCCGGAGGCGCAATCGGCGCCGGGCGTGGCGGCGATCGTGCGCTTTTTGGCGGCGCGGCTCGAACTCACCCGTTGCGAGCAGCTCGAGCCGACGCTCAACCAGATTTTTCTGGAGACGGTCGGCGCGGCTTCCGCCGCCGGCGCGGGGGCCAGCCTGGCATGAAGATCCTGGTCGTCATCCAGCGCGAGCTCCTGACCCGGGTGCGCACGCGCGGCTTTCTGTTCTTCACCATCGGCATCCCGGTCATCGCCGCCGCCTTCCTGTTCATGGAGTACAAGATCGTCCGGGCGAGTCAGAACGTCTCCAGCAACATCGCCGTGGTCAACCTCGCGCCCGGCTTCTATCCTTCGCTGGCGCAAGCGCTGCGGGGCAAGCTGGACAACGGGGAGCCGGAGTTCGTCCTGCACCGCATCGCCGCCACGGAAGCCACGCTGCCCGCGGTCGAGGCAGCGCTGCGGACGCAGGTTCTCGCCAAGCGGTACGACGGCTACCTGGTCGTGCCCGCCGACGTCCTCGCTGCCCGCGCCGCCGTGTATCATGCCCGCAACACCGCCGCGGTCGCGGTGCGCGAAGGCCTGCAGTCGCATCTCGGCCAGGCGGTGAACCGAGCGCGCATGGCGCAGGCCGGGCTGTCGGCGGCGCAGATTGCCGGCATGGCCGGCGGGTTCAAGCTCAACCAGGTGAAAGTCGGCCTGCTCGGCGGCGGGCGCACGGACAACGGCCAGAGCGCGATCGTGGTCGGCGTGCTGATTTTCGCGCTCTTCTTCACGCTCCTGCTTTATGGCGTGGTGGTGATGCGGGCGGTAACCGAGGAGAAGACGTCGCGCATCGCGGAAATTCTGCTCTCGGCGGTCGATCCCTTCACGCTCATGATGGGAAAGATTCTGGGCGTGGCCGCCACGGCGCTGGTGCAGCTCGCGGTCTGGGCCGCGCTGCTGGCGCTGGCCGCCGGCTACGGGCTGGCCATGGTCAAGCTTGGCGGCGCCAGCGTTGCCGCCTACATTCCCCATCTGCCCGGGCTGCTCTACATCGCCTTCTTCGTCTTCTTCATCCTCGGCTTCCTGCTCTACGCGTCCATCTACGCGGCCATCGGCGCCGTCGTCTCCAGCGACCAGGAAGCGCAGCAAACGCAAGCTCCGCTGACGATGGCGCTCGCGGCCACCTTCTATCTGGCGATTTTCGTGATGGCACATCCGGGCAGCAGGGTGAGCGTGGTGCTGTCGCTCATCCCCTTCTTCGCCCCGATCCTCATGGTGGTGCGGGTCGCGGTTTCGCATCCGCCGCTGTGGCAGGTGCTGCTGGCGATGGCGCTGTGCCTGGCTACGTTCCTGGGCTGCACCCGCATCACCGCCAAGATCTACCGGGTCGGCATGCTGATGACCGGCAAACGTCCGACGCTGCCCGAGCTGCTGCGCTGGCTGAAGTACGCGTGAAGGCATTCGACGACGAACACTGGATGCGCGAGGCGCTGGCGTTGGCGCGGGCGGCAGAACTGGCCGGGGAAGTGCCGGTGGGCGCAGTGGTACTGTCGCCCGAGGGCGAGGTGCTCGGGCGCGGCTACAACCGCACCCGGCTGGACGTGGACCCGACGGCGCACGCCGAACTGGTGGCGCTGCGCGAAGCCGCCTGGAAGCTGGGGAACCACCGCCTGGGCGGCTGCGTGACCTACGTGACCATCGAGCCCTGCGCCATGTGCGTGGGCGCACTGATTCAGGCCCGGGTGGCGCGGCTGGTCTACGGCGCCGACGAGCCCAAGGCCGGGGCGCTGCGCGCGCACCCCTCGCTGGCGGCGCACCCGGCGCTGAACCACCGCTTCGTGGTCTCCGCCGGAGTGCTGGCGGAGGAGTGCGGCGGCCTGGTGCAGGACTTTTTCCGCGCCCGCCGCGGCTAGCGCCGGAACGCTACAATAGAGACTCCAGCGGGGCGGGCGCAGGACGCCTTGCGGTTGTCGCGGAGAGGTGGCCGAGTGGTTGAAGGCGCGCGCCTCGAAAGCGTGTGTGCCCGAAAGGGTACCGGGGGTTCGAATCCCTCCCTCTCCGCCAGCGCTTCGCCCGCGGGTTGCGGGCCACGCCTACTGCACCGCGAGGCCGCGCGGCTGGTAGAGGCAGACGGGGTCTTCGGCCAGGTAGTCGCCGGTCATGGCCCAGGCGCGGGCGCGCGAGCCGCCGCAGATTTTGCGGAACTCGCACTGGCCGCACTTGCCGCCCAACTGGTCGCGGTCGCGGATGGCGCGGAAGACCTCCGACTCGCGGTAAATCGCTCCCAGAGATTGCCGGCGGACGTTACCCGCCGAAAGCGGCAAGAACCCGCTGGGAAACACCTCACCCGTGTGCGAGACGAAGACCAACCCCGCCCCATCCCCGATCCCGCGCGGCGCCGCCCGCCGCGACCAGCGGAACGCCGGACTGTCGGCGTGCGTTTCCGCCTGGCGCTGGCGCAGATAGCGCCGGTAATGCGGCGCCTCGGTGGTGCGCACCAGGAATTTGCCGCGCGCTCCGGTCTCATACAGGAAGCCGAAGAGCTCCTCCACCTCGGCGGCGTCGAGCATGTCCCGTGCCGCCGCCCGGCCGACCGGCACCACGAAGAAGACGCTCCACATCGCGATCCCGAGCTCGTCGAGCAGGGCGCGGATGGCGGGCATCTCGGCCACGTTGCCCTTGTTGGCGGTGGTGTTGACCTGCACCGGCAGGCCGCGCCGCGCCGCCTCGCGCGCAGCCGCCAGCGTGACCGCGAAGGAGCCGTCCACGCCGCGGAAGCGGTCGTGCGATCCCGCCGTCGCGCCGTCCAGGCTGATGGCGATGCGGTTGATGCCGGCATCCTGGATGCGCGCGATCGCCTGCGCATTGAGGTTGGGCGTGCCGCTCGGCGTCAACGCGACGTCGAGGCCCAAGCCGACCGCGTGTTGGGCCAGCTCGAATAGGTCGGGGCGCACCAGCGGATCGCCGCCGGTGAGCACCAGCACCGCCGGCCGCAGAGCGGCGATCTCGGTCAGCAGCCGCATGCCCTCCGCGGTGGTGAGTTCCTGCGGATGACGTGAGGCCTGCGCGCTGGCGCGGCAGTGCCGGCAAGCCAGCGCGCACGCCTGAGTGAGCTCCCAGATGACCACCCAGGGTGACAGGTTCAGGTCGGTAGCCGCCGGATGCGAAGCAGCTGCTATCTCCGCATCCTGAAACCTATCAGTCGGCCTCATACCCTTGATGTTTGCAATTCGGCAGCCGAAGTGCATCTGTTGGATTTTGTGGGATTTCACACCACCATTTTGGGTGATTCAGCGCACAAACTGCGTCAAAACCCCCAGCCTCTCCATCAGGGCAGCCCGCCACACCGGAGCTGGTTTTTGCCGCGGGAACACGGCGGCTACGCCCAGCTCGGCTTTCCTATGGCGGCGGCCTGGCTGTTGGCGCGGCCGGGCGAGAACGCCGCGCTGTGGACACTGGCCTGCGGGCTGGCGTTCTGGGCGCACGAGCCGCTGCTGATCCTGCTCGGGCGCCGCGGCAAGCGGGAACTGGCGCAGCGCGGGCCAGGGGCGCTGCGGCTGGTGTGCCTGTTGCTGCCGGCGGCGATGGTGGCGGTGGTGGCCGCCGTCTTGCTGCCGCCGGCGATCCCCTCGGCGGCGTTTCTGCCGGCGATGGCGCTGGGCGCGATGGCTTCGCTGCTGGCGGCGGCGGGGGGCGAGCGCAGCCTGGCGGGCGAGCTCACCGCCGGGCTGGCGCTGGTATGGGCCTCGCTGCCGGTGGCGCTGGCGGGCGCGCTGCCGCCGGCGCCGGCGCTGGCGCTGACGCTGTTGTGGTCGTGCGCGATGGCCGCCGGCATGCTCGGCGTGCGCGGCATCGTGGCGCGCGCCAAGTACGGATCGCGCGCGCCCGGGCTGGCTGCCGCCCAGGTCGCGCTCGCCGGCTTGGTGCCGGCGCTCGCCTTCGC
Source organism: Acidobacteriota bacterium (assembly GCA_021823305.1). Taxonomy (GTDB): domain Bacteria; phylum Acidobacteriota; class Terriglobia; order Terriglobales; family SCQP01; genus SCQP01. The sequence goes on along the minus strand of JAKAOE010000075.1, from coordinate 3,129 downwards.
GGCTGCGCGCCTGCTGCCGCTACGCTTCGCCCTGGCGCCGGCGCCGGTGGCGGCGATCAGCGTGGCCTGGGTGTGGCGCCCGCCCGGCGCTCGCTCCCTGCGCCGCGCCGGGGTGCTGCTGGTGGCGGCCAATCTGGCCGCGCTGGTGCTGCTGTTGGCTTAGCTCCCCGAGGCGGTCGAAATCGGCGCGGTCCGTCCGTCTTATGCTTGGGGTACTGTACCCGGGGGGGACGAGCCATGCGTTTTGCGATGCTGATTTATGAGAAGCCGGAGGCGTTCGCCTCGCGCGCCAACGGCGACGATGATCCCTACCGCGGCGCCTGGCGGGTGTATTACCAGGCGATGACGGCGGCCGGGGTGCATGTGGGCGGCGATCCGCTCGATCTCCCCGCCACGGGCGCGACGGTCCGCCTCGCGGACGGCAAACGGCATGTGCAGGACGGCCCCTACGCCGACACCAAGGAGCAGTTGGCGGGCTTTGCCGTGCTGGAACTGCCCTCGCTCGAGGCAGCGCTGGAGTGGGCGGCGCGCTGTCCGGCGGCGGCGGCGGGCGCGGTCGAGGTGCGTCCGCTGGCGCCGGAAACGAAGCGGCGGATTACGGACCCGGAGGCATGAGCGAGCCCGCCGGGGACGAGGACGCGCGCCGCGCGGCGGAGCGCGTGGCGCGCGCCTCGTATGGCAGGCTGGTGGCGTATCTCGCCGCCCGCACGCGTGACCTCGCCGCCGCTGAAGACGCGCTCGGCGACGCGCTGCTGGCCGCGCTCCGCACTTGGCCGCGCGACGGGGTGCCGGGCAAGCCCGAGGCCTGGCTGCTGACCGCAGCGCGCAACGCGCTCACCGACCGGGCGCGGCACCAGCGCGTGGTGGCGGCGAGCGAACCGGTATTGCGGAGGTTGCGGCAGAACGCGCGGCCGGCGCCGGCGTCGGGCGAGTTTCCCGACGAGCGGCTGAAGCTGCTGTTCGTGTGCGCCCATCCGGCGATCGAGGCCGGGCTGCGTGCGCCGTTGATGCTGCAGACGGTGCTGGGGCTGGACGCCGCCACCATCGCGCGGGCGTTCCTGGTGTCGCCGACGGCGATGAGCCAGCGTCTGGTGCGCGCCAAGGCGCGCATCCGCGATGCGGCTGCGCGCTTCGCCGTTCCGGGCGCGCGCGAGCTGCCGCAACGCCTGGACGCGGTGCTGGAAGCCGTCTACGCCGCCTTCGGCCTGGGCTGGGACGCGGCGCCCGGCGCGGGCGCGGCGACCGGGCTGGCGGAAGAGGCGATCTGGATGGCGCGCGACTTGGTGGGGCTGTTGCCGGGCGAACCGGAAGCGCTGAGCCTGCTGGCGCTGGTGTTGCACAGTCACGCCCGCAGGGCGGCGCGGCGGTCGCCTGAGGGCGTCTACATTCCGCTCTCGGAACAGGATACCGGCCGGTGGGATGCGGCGCTTATCGCCGAGGCGGACGCGCTGCTCGAGCGGGCGGCGGCGCGCGGCCGCGTCGGGCGCTTTCAACTGGAAGCGGCGATTCAGTCGGTGCACGCGGAGCGGGCGCGGAGCGGACGCACGGAATGGACGGCGATCGCGCGCTTCTACGAACAGCTCGCCCGCCTCGCTCCGACGCTCGGCGTGCGCACGGCGCAGGCGGCCGCGGTCGGCGAGGCCAGCGGGCCGGCCCATGGGCTGGCGCTGCTGGATACCCTCGATCCCAAGGCCGCGGGTGGGTACCAGCCCTACTGGGCGGTACGGGCGCATCTGCTGCAGCGGCTCGGCAGGAGGAAACCGGCGGCCGCGGCGTTCGATCTGGCGATCGGGCTCAGCCCGGAGCCGGCGGTGCGGGCTTTCCTGCTGTCGAAACGGCGGGCGCTCGCTCGTCATGGTGGTCAGTGAGGAACCCTATGCCCTGCAATGTATCCGCCGTGCTGGTTTGCGCCGCGCTGCTGGGATTCGCCTGCCGGCTGCCGGCGCAATCGAAGACTTCGCCTTATCCCCACATGGCGCCGGTGAGCGCGTACCTGATGCCGCGCGCGGCCGAGATCACGCTGGCGCGGAGCGCGGCGCCGGCTTCCATCTCGCGCGACGCCAGCGTGCTGGTACTCAGCGCCCACGGTTACGAGACCGCGGCGAAGGGCGCCAACGGCTTCGTCTGCTTCGTGGAGCGTTCGTGGGACAGCCCCTTCCATTCCGCCAAATTCTGGAACCCCAAAATCCGCGGGGCCAACTGCCTCAATGCGCCCGCCGCGCGTTCCGTGCTGCCCTATTTCCTGCTGCGCACACGGCTGGCCCTGGCGCACCGGACGCAGGCGGAAATCCTGGCGGGGCTGCAAGCCGCGTTTGCCGCGCACCGGCTGCCGAAGCTGCAGCCGAACGCGATTGCGTACATGCTGTCGAAGCGCTCCTATCTCACCAACGCCGGCGGCAACCTGGCGCATGTGATGTTCTACGTGCCGGCGATCCAGCCGGCGGCGTGGGGGGCGAACCTCGCCGGTTCGCCGTTCGCCATGGTGGGCCAGGTCGCGCCCGCGCCGATCGACGTCTACATCGTGGCCACGCGCCGCTGGTCGGACGGCTCGCCGGCGAAGTAGCCAGGGTTCAGGCGGCGGGCGCGGCGGGCTTGGCGGCGCGGACGAAAGCGCTCAGGAAACGGCCCTCGATCTGGGGCGCGATGACGTCCGGGTCGAGGCCGGCGGAAGCCAGAAACGCGCGCGCGTCAGCGGCCCGGTAGACGCGGGTGGGCTCGATGGCGATGGCGGAGAAGCCGGCGCGGGCGAGCTTGGCGGCGTACTCGCGCTCCTCGATCGCGCCCGCGACGCAACCGATCCAGAGCTCGACGCTGCGGCGGACGGCGGGCGGGACGGGGCCGCGCACCACTACGTCGGAGATCGCCAGCCGCCCGCCGGGACGGAGGACGCGGTACGCCTCGGCGAGGACGCGGTCCTTGTCGCCCGAGAGATTGACGACGCAGTTGGAGATGACCACGTCCACGCTGGCGTCGGGCAGGGGGATGTTTTCGATTTCGCCCTTGAGAAACTCGGCATTGGCGACGCCGGCTTCGCGCTGGTTGCGGCGCGCGAGGGCGAGCATGTCGTCGGTCATGTCGAGGCCGTAGGCCTTGCCGTGGGGCGCGACGCGGCGGGCGGAGAGCAGCACA
>JAKAOE010000074.1 GCA_021823305.1 Acidobacteriota bacterium | reverse complement strand
GGGAAGGTTTCGACGACCGCTGGGCCTACCCGCTCGAGCCGAGCCAATTTAAGGTGCCCGCCGACGCGGCCAGTTCCTTGCGCGACTTCTGCGCATTCTGCCACATCCACTCGGTGCCTCCGTTCCAGGGGTGGATCGCATGAACCGCCAGGAATGCCAGCGGCTCGTGGACGCCTACGTGGAGTGGCTGCGCCACGGACTTCGCGCCGAGTCCATCGGCGAAGCCTGCGAGCTGACGACTCCCTTCCTCGACCGCCACAACGACCACATCCAGGTCTACGCTGAGCGGCGCAACGGCACGATCGTGCTTTCCGACGACGGTTACATGCTGGCCGATCTCGCCGCCGGCGGCCTTGCCCTCGAAACTCCCAAGCGAAAGACGGCGCTGCAAAGCGTACTGAACGGTTTCGGCGTTCGCGAGCGCGAGGGCCGCCTGGAAGTGGAAGCCACGCCCGCCAACCTCGGCCAGCGCCTCCACTCGCTCATGCAAGCCACGCTCGCGGTCGGCGACCTGCACGTCATGGCCCAGGCGCACACCGCCACCTTCTTCTTCGAGGACGTTCGCGCCTTCCTCGATCAGCACGAGATCCGCTACAACGAGCGCGTCAAGCTCGCTGGCCGCAGCGGCTTCGACCATACCGTTGACTTCCTCATCCCCAAGTCCCACACCCGCCCCGAACGTATCCTCGAGGCCGTCGCCACACCCCGCCGCGCCAACATCGAAGGCTATCTGTTCGCCCTCAACGACACCCGCGAGGCCAGAAGCGACCCGGCGAAACCCGCCGCTGAGGCCTACGCCTTCCTCAACGATCAGGAACAACCCATCGCCCCCGAAGTCTCCGAAGCCCTCCGCGCCTACCAGGTAACCCCAATCCCCTGGGCCCACCGCGACCAATTCACCCAAGCCCTCGCCGGCTAAGCCAGCCACCCACCAAACGCCCCCGGTACGCTCCGGGTCCGCCGCGCCCGCTGGGGAGCAACGCCAGCGTAAACCAACCGCGAGATCCCAAAAGGCAGTCCGGCCCCTCGCAGCGAGATTCTGACCCCCAGGGTTCTACCTGTCCGCGCGGCCCGCGGGTCGCTGGAGGTTCGCGTGCAGAAGCGAGGCTAGCGAGGTCGCTTTCGCCCAATTGGTCCCGCCACCAAGACGTAGGTCGCAATGAGATTGTGGAGGCCTAAGGTCGCCACCAAGGAGCCCAGAAAGCTGCGCGAGCGGGATCGGGAACTCATACCGGACCACGTCCGAAAGCTCTACAGCCTTCAACGTCGCCGCCGACTGCGCGTAATCCTCAAATTCGCGCCGACTGCAACCCACTTCGCACCCGTACACCGCCCAGATGCTGTCCGGCGGCCCGGCTTCGACCCGAGACACCGTCGCCTCGCCTATGATCGCCTGCACCGGCCTGGAGGCGTAGAGGACGACCCTGCCGCCCACCCACCTCTCCGAAAATCTCTTCCTCACCTCGATCGTCTTCGAGCCAGAGACGATCATTTCCGCGAACCCCGGGCGGACGCTCATAAGTAGGTCCGAGGAAATCGAAAAACCGCCGGGCGCGAATTTTGCTGCCAGCCCTGGGAGCTGGCCAACCGCACACGTGAGCGCCGTCTGCAGCGGCGCCGTGCATAAAAGCTCGGGGTTGCCGCACCGATACTGACGCGCAGACACCGACGCCTCAAAAAACCCGAACGATCGGAAGAACCCGGCCCTCTCAGTCCAAAGACTCTCTGGAAGCGTGAAATGAATCTCCCGAGCTGCGTGCCTAGCCTCGAAGATCATCTGCGTGAAGAACATCCTTCCGAGGTCAAGGTCCCTAAACTCCTCGGCAATCCTCAGATGACAGATCTTCGCCCGCTCCCCAAGCTTCACGACCGCTGCCGCGACCGGCCGGTCGCCCTCGTAGGCTAAAAACGCAATCCTCTCGGCCGCCGCGATACCGCCTACCACCTTTTCTCTGAACCACCGGTCAATGTTCGGATACATGGGCTCGTTCTGGGCGATAAGGGTCCCCAGGGACGCCACCACATCAGCGCACCGCGCGGCCTCATCCGGAGCAATCCGCCTAATCCGGAACGTTGGCGTTGCTTGGAAGAGCGGCCGTTGGCCGCGACCGCTAGGCGGGCCTGACGTTGCCATCCCCGAACTCCTTTAGCCGGGCCGGCCAGGGCTTAAAAAACTTCGAGAGTTGAAGACCCTGGTCCTGATAGTTCTGCGCGCCCTTCACAGGAGCACCGCCACCCCGGCGCGAACGCGACGACACCTGCCCCTTGCAATGCTCCGACATCCTGTAAAAAATCAAGCTGGCCATCCTCTCGCCGTCCGTCAGGGTGACATTAACCTGGTGGCCCCGGACCTCGAATATCAGGGGCGTCCCGGTGCTGCCGTCCGTCCTCTCGCGCCCAAAGAGCGGGTGCACGAACCCAGCATAATGGATCCTCATCTCCCCGATCGTCTCGTCGCTGGCCCGACAGTAGACCGCAACCCCGTCCGGCAAGGCGATTTTCTCCTTGGACCGCAGTATGTAAAACCGGTCCTTCCCTATCGTAAGCCGCCCCATCTCGGACCGCTTCAGCTTCCAAAAGCGATGCGGGTCCAGGGATCGCTCCCCTTTATCGATGCGCAGCTCCGGGGCCCTCTCGGAGGCGCAGAACGCCGACGCGCAGATCCCGCCGACCTGGGCGTTACCAAGATCAACCGAAAGGCTCCCCTCACTTTTTTCGCAGCCCGGGAAAGCTGCCCGGAAAAGCTGGCCGCCCCTCATCTCGACATCATGAGGGTCCCCGTAGAAAAGGCGGAGCTGGGACAGGCACGTGCCCACCCGCAGGACGATCGGGAAAGTTATCGGCGTGACCTCGAGGTACATCTGCCCGTCTCCCCTCTGGAGGCCGGCGTCCGTGAACCCCTCATACGAGTCCATTCCGTTTACGATGAGCCTAGTAAGCACGTCGAGCCGCCCGATGGAGCTCTTTGTCGTAGCCTGACCGTGGAAGCCTGCATCCGCCAGGCGCTTATCGATGGACTCACGAAGTTGGAAGACGTACGTGTGCTTCTTCCTGAGATGGAAGAGCCCGCGGAAGGGCCTGAACGGCAACGCGAGACCCTCTCTCTGGACCATGCCCCCGTAGTCAGCCGCAGCCGCGCTAGGCTTCACCGAGCCCTTCTTCATCTCCAGAGCCCGGCCAGAAACGGAAAGATCGAACGCCGACCCATCAATCTCCACGTCATCGGCCAACCGGATGTAGCCCTGACCCCGAAGCCGTTGAACCTGGCTTTCGTTCAGTACTCCCGGGATCCATTCGTCCCAAGGGCGGCTCATGGCACCACATGCTACACCATCAGAACCCACCTGACGAATAGCAAAAGCCCCACCGTCCCGGGCCTCGGGGAAGTCCGCTGTAAAAAACGAGCAGGGGACCGCGGCCCTGCAAAACCAGCCATAAAGAGGCTGCGCGCAGGCGCGACACCGCCGCGACCGCGCCGCCCCGCCAATTCGGCGCTGGAATGCCGCCCTAGCGCCGCACCCAAGCTAACCCCCCCGGGCCACGGGGGGGGCGAATACGTTCCGCCAACGGAGCCCGTTGCACCTCGCCGCAGCGACGATCACCTTCCGCCAGGCACAACGCCAAAATCCGCCACTCCTGCGCCATAATGCCTGAGCGGAGACACCCAGGAATGCTAACTACCCCCAGGTCGGCGGCCAAGACACGCGGCCGAAAGAAAAGCGTCCCCGCATCCAACACCCAGCCCAAGCTCGAGGCCACCCTCTGGGCCGCCGCCGACGCCCTCCGCAACAACATGGACGCCGCCGAGTACAAGCACGTCGTCCTCGGCCTCATCTTCCTCAAGTACATCTCCGACGCCTTCGAAGCCAAGCACGCCGAACTCACCGCCGAGGCAAAGGCCAAACCGAAAGAAGGCATAGACCCCGAAGACCAGGAGGAATACCGCGCCGCCAACGTCTTCTGGGTGCCGCCCGCCGCCCGTTGGACATACCTCCGCGCCAGCGCCCCCCAGCCCGCCATCGGCAAAATCGTGGACGACGCCATGGCCGCGATCGAGCGCGACAATCCCACGCTCAAGGGCGTCCTCCCCAAGGACTACTCCCGCCCCGGCCTCAGCAAGGAGCGCCTCGGCCAGCTCATCAACCTCCTCAGCGACGTCGGCCTCGGCGGCCCCGCCGCCCGCGCCCGCGACCTGCTCGGCGCCGTCTACGAGTATTTCCTTTCGCAATTCGCCAGCGCCGAGGGCAAGAAAGGCGGCCAGTTCTACACCCCGTCCCGCGTCGTCCGCGTCCTCGTCGAGATGCTCGCGCCCTACAAAGGCCGCGTCTACGACCCCTGCTGCGGCAGCGGCGGGATGTTCGTCTCCAGCGAGAAGTTCATCGAGGCCCATAGCGGCAAAGTTGGCGACATCTCGATCTACGGCCAGGAATCGAACTACACCACCTGGCGCCTGGCCAAGATGAACCTCGCCATCCGCGGCATAGACGCCCAAATCGCCCAGGGCGACACGTTCCATCACGATCAATTCCCTGACCTCAAAGCCAACTACGTCCTCGCCAACCCGCCCTTCAATGACAGCGACTGGCGCGGCGACCTCCTCAAGGAAGACAAGCGCTGGGTCTACGGCGCGCCCCCGCCCGGCAACGCCAATTTTGCCTGGGTTCAGCATTTCATCTACCACCTCGCCCCGCACGGTGTCGCCGGCTTCGTCCTCGCTAACGGCTCCATGTCCACCAACCAATCCGGCGAGGGCGAAATCCGCAAGAAGATCATCGAGGCCGATCTCGTGGATTGCATGGTCGCCCTCCCCGGCCAGCTCTTCTACGCCACCCAGATCCCCGTCTGCCTCTGGTTCCTCGCCCGCAATAAAAATAACGGCCGCTTCCGCGACCGCCGCGGTGAGACGCTGTTCATCGACGCCCGCAAAATGGGCGTCCTCCGCGACCGCGTCCACCGCGAGCTGACCGACGAAGAGGTCGAAAAGCTCGCCGGCACCTACCACGCCTGGCGCGGCGATCCGTCAGCCGGAAAATACGCCGACATCCCCGGCTTCTGCAAATCCGCCAAGCTCGAAGAAATCCGTGCCCACGGCCATATCCTCACCCCCGGCCGCTACGTCGGCGCCGAAGCCGCCGGCATCGACGACGAGCCATTCGACGAGAAAATGAGGCGCCTGACAGCCCAATTGCGAGCGCAGCGGACCCGCGCAACCGCCCTCGACACAGAAATAGCGAAGGCTCTCGAGGCGATCGGCCATGTCGGGTAGGCCAGCACCAGCCAAGTGGGTGCTCACGACCCTAGGTCAAGCCTGCAACCTCAACGGAGGTGGAATCCAGACGGGGCCGTTCGGAACCCAGCTCCACGCGCACGACTACGTCGCCAACGGCGTGCCCTGCGTGATGCCGGAGAATATCGGCGACAACCGCGTCGTCGAGGAAGGCATATCGCGGGTATCCAAATCCGACGCCAACAGGCTCTCGCGCTACGCGCTCCGAGCTGACGACATCGTATGCAGCAGGAGAGGCGACGTAACAAGGCGCGCCCTCATTCGCGACCGGGAGAACGGGTGGCTCTGCGGCACCGGCTGCCTCCGAGTGCGCCCCGGCGACTCCGGCACCGACGCCCGGTACCTCTCTTATTACCTCGCCGCGCCGCCCACGCGCGAATGGATCACGCGGCACGCCCACGGCGCGACAATGCCGAACCTGAACACCGCGATCCTCTCCGCACTCCCAATCACTCTGCCGCCCCACGAAGAGCAGCGCGCCATCGCTGCCATCCTCGGCGCGCTCGACGACAAGATCGACCTCAACCGCCGCATGAGCAAAACCCTCGAAGCCATCGCCCGCGCCCTCTTCAAATCCTGGTTCGTAGATTTCGACCCCGTCCGCGCCAAAGCCGAAGGCCGCGCCCCCGGCCTCCCCAAAGAAATCGCCGACCTCTTTCCGGCCGACTTCGAGGAGTCCGACCAAGGCGAAATCCCCGCCGGCTGGCGCGAATCGCCGTTCGCCGAGACCGTCGAAATCACGGGCGGCGGAACGCCGAAGACCTCCACGCCGGAGTACTGGGGCGGCGACGTCCCATGGTTCTCAGTGGCCGACGCAGCAGACGAGCGAACCCCCTGGTGCATTTACACCACGCGACGGATCACCAAGCTCGGCGTCACGGAGTCCGCCGCTGTGGTTGTTCCGGAACGCACCACGATCATCTCCGCAAGGGGTACGGTCGGCCGGATTGTGCTGACTGGTGTGCCCATGGCCTTCAACCAATCCTGCTACGCACTGCGCCGACCGCACGAGGCCGGCTACCTTTTGTACTTCTCCACCAAGCACCTCGCCGACGAGCTCAAGCGACACGCCCACGGCTCAGTCTTCGACACAATCACCCGCGACACCCTGTCTACTGTAAGCGTCCCCGTCGCCCCCGCGCCGGTGGTGCGTGCCTTCGAGTCAATCGTAGAGGCCCCAATGGAGAGAATTCGCGTCGCGCTCCGCGATTCAGACACTCTCGCGCAGCTCCGTGATGCCCTCCTCCCCAAACTCATCTCCGGCGAAATCCGCGTCCCCCAGGCCAAGAGATTCATCGCCGCCGCCGCAAGCGGGACGCAAGGCGGACCCGCGCCAATCAAATGAGCCGCCTCGCCGAGAGTGACATCGAGCGCATCACCCTCAGCCTGCTCGACGGCCTCGGCTACGCCGTCCGCTACGGTCCCGAAATGGAGTTCGACCAGCCCGCCGCCGAGCGCTCCGACCCCCAGTTCCGCGACGTCGTCCTTGCCAACCGTCTGCACGACGCCCTTGCCGCCCTCAACCCCGGCGTCCCGCCCGACGCCCTCGACCACGCTCAGCGCAAGCTCACCGAGGCCGCCGAGCCCGGCCTGCTCAAGCAAAACCGCCTCATCCACAGCATGCTCGTGGACGGCGTCATGGCCGAGTGCCGCAACGAGGACGGCGAACCCGTCTGGTCGAATGTCCGCGTCCTCGACTTCGACCACCCCGAAAACAACGACTGGCTCGCCGTCAACCAGTTCACCCTCAAGGAGGGCCAGTACCATCGCCGCCCCGACGTCGTCCTCTTCGTCAACGGCCTGCCCCTCGCCGTCATCGAGCTGAAGAACCCGGCGGACGCGCAGGCCACGATCTGGTCCGCGCTCCAACAGCTCAAGACCTACCAGCGCGAGCTCCCAACCCTTTTCGGCTACAACGCCGCCCTCGTCGTCTCCGACGGCGTCAAAGCTCGCATCGGCGCCATCGGCGCCGACCGCGAATGGTTCAAGCCCTGGCGCACTATCGGTGGCGCCGACGAGGCCGGGCCAGAGACCGCGGAGCTCCCCGTCCTCCTCGAAGGCGTCTTCGAAAAGCAACGCTTCCTCAACCTCCTGCACCACTTCACCCTCTTCGATCGCCACGCCGGCGCAGTCAAAGCCAAGAAGATCGCCGGCTACCACCAGTTCCACGCCGTCAACGTCGCCGTCGAGCAAACCCTCCGCGCATCCCAGGCCCAGGCCGCAGGGGCCGCGGCCGGCCACGGCAGCGCCGATTCAGCTTCGCCCCCGGGCAACCGCCGCATCGGTGTCGTCTGGCACACCCAGGGCTCCGGCAAGAGCCTGACCATGGCCTTCTACGCCGGCCGCCTCATCGTCCACCCGGACATGGCAAACCCGACCATCGTCGTCATCACCGACCGCAACGACCTCGACGACCAGCTCTTCGGCACCTTCGCCGCCTGCGAGGACCTGCTGCGCCAGCCGCCCGTCCAAGCCCAAAGCCGCGACGACCTCAGGCAAAAACTCAGCGTCGCCGCC
>JAKAOE010000073.1 GCA_021823305.1 Acidobacteriota bacterium | reverse complement strand
GATCTGCCGCCCCGCCCAACCCCAGCCCGCCCCCCTCCCCCTCCGACATCCACCGCCTCCTCCGCAACACCATCCTCGGCATCCGCAACGTCCCCTAGACCGGCAAAAGGCCAGCCACAGCGGCCAGTCGGAAACAAATCAAGTCATTGAAAACAAACCTAAAAAAATTTCTTCGCCAAATACTTGACAAGCTAACACGCATATTTTATGATTCTAAAAGCAGTAGATTTTGCCGACGATTCGGCGCAGAGAGGAATCAGCAGCCATGACGACATTGGTTTTGCAGGAACGGCAGTACAGCACCGCCAGCGATTGGGCCCCGCGGGCCGACGTGGTCGAGACCGAGAGCGGCTATCAGCTCCAACTCGACCTGCCCGGCGTCAAGCGCGAGGAGATCGAAATCTCCGTCGAGGACGACACGGTTACGATTAAGGGGGAGCGCAAGTTGAACGCCAACCCCGACACCTACCATCGCGTCGAGCGCCCCTACGGCAGCTTCAGCCGCATCTTCCTCTTGCCGGAGTTTGTCCACCGGCAGGGGATCGAGGCCAAGTTGACCGACGGCGTGCTCAGCCTCACGCTGCCCCGCCGGGAGGACACCAAGCCGAAGCAAATCGAAGTGAAAGTCGCCTGAACCCCAGGAGGAGCCGGAGCGCCGGGCTGGGATTCTCAGGGACCCGGGCCGGCGCTCCGGTAAGCAGGTCGTGCGGTGAAACCGCGCGGGGTCCCGCGCCAATAAAATGCCAATCCGATTCGACAAACTCACCGTGAAGTCGCAGGAGGCGCTCGAATCCGCCCGCTCGCTCGCCGTCGAGCATCAGCAGGCCGCGATCGAGCCGCTGCACCTGCTCGCCGCCCTGCTCGCCGATCGCGAGGGCGTCATCGGACCCACGCTGCAGCGCCTCGGTGTCAACGCCGGCGCGCTCGCGGCCGAAACGCAGCAGGAGCTGTCCCAGCGCCCGCGCGTCGAAGGCGCCAGCGTCGATCGCGGCCTCTCGCCCGCCCTGGGCCAGGTGCTCGAAGCCGCCTTCCGCCACGCCGACAAGTTCAAGGATGACTTCGTCTCCACCGAGCATCTCCTCCTCGGCCTGCTCGACGTCAAGGGCGACCCGGCGCAATCGCTGCTCGCCCGCCACGGCGTCACCGCCGAGCGCGTGCTGCAGGCGCTGCAGTCCATCCGCGGCGCGCAGCGCGTCACCGACCAGAATCCCGAAGCCAAGTACCAGGCGCTCGAACGCTACGCCCGCGACCTCACCGAGCTGGCGCGCAAGGGCAAGCTTGATCCCGTGATCGGCCGCGACGAGGAAATCCGCCGCGTCATCCAGGTGCTCTCCCGCCGCACCAAGAACAACCCGGTGCTGATCGGCGAGCCCGGCGTGGGCAAAACCGCCATCGTCGAGGGCCTCGCCCGCCGGATCGTCGCCGGCGACGTCCCCGAGGTGCTCAAAACCAAGCGCGTCGTCGGATTGGATCTGGGCGCCATGGTCGCCGGCGCGAAGTACCGCGGCGAGTTCGAGGACCGGCTCAAGGCGGTGCTCAAGGAGATCGAGGAGGCCCAGGGCGAGGTCATCCTCTTCATTGACGAGCTGCACACCCTGGTCGGCGCCGGCGCCGCCGAAGGCGCCATGGATGCGAGCAACATGCTCAAGCCCGCGCTCGCCCGCGGCGAGCTGCGCGCCATCGGCGCCACCACGCTCAACGAGTACAAGAAATACATCGAGAAGGACGCCGCCCTCGAGCGCCGCTTCCAGCCCGTGCTGGTCGGCGAGCCCACCGTCGAGGACACCGTCGCCATCCTGCGCGGCCTCAAGGAGCGCTACGAGATCCATCACGGCGTGCGCATCCAGGACGGCGCCCTGGTGGCCGCCGCGCGCCTCTCCGCCCGCTACATCGCCGACCGCTTCCTGCCCGACAAGGCCATCGATCTGGTGGATGAGGCCGCCGCCGCGCTGCGCATGCAGCTCGACTCCCGCCCGGTCGAGATCGAAACCCTCGAGCGCCGCCTCACCCAGCTCGAGATCGAACGCACCGCGCTCGAAAAGGAAAAGGACAAGGGCTCCAAGGAGCGCATCCGCCGGCTCGAGCGCGAGATCGCCGACCTGCGCGAGCAGGTCGAGGCGCTGCGCGGCCGCTGGGAGAACGAAAAAGCCGAAATCCAGCAGGTGCGCGAGATCAAGGCCAAGCTCGACGCCCTCCAGATCGAGGAGGAGCAGGCCGAACGCCAGGCCAACCTCAGCCGCGTCGCCGAGATCCGCTTCGGCCTGCGCGCCCAGCTCGAGCGCCAGTTGGCCGAGGCCAGCCGCAAGCTCGAGGAAAAGCAGGCCGGCGAACGCCTGCTGCACGAGGAGGTGAGCGAGGCTGAGATCGCCGCCGTCGTCTCCAAGTGGACCCGCATCCCGGTGTCGCGCATGCTCGAGGGCGAAAAGGAAAAGCTGGTCCACATGGAGGAGCGCCTGCACGAGCGCGTCGTCGGCCAGGACGAGGCCGTGCGCCTGGTCTCGGACGCCATCCGCCGCTCCCGCGCCGGCCTCAGCGACCCGCGCCGCCCCATCGGCAGCTTCCTCTTCCTCGGCCCCACCGGCGTCGGCAAAACCGAGCTCGCCCGCGCCCTCGCCGAGTTCCTCTTCGACGACGAGCACGCCATGGTCCGCCTCGATATGAGCGAGTACATGGAAAAGCACTCCGTCGCGCGCCTCATCGGCGCCCCGCCCGGCTACGTCGGCTACGAGGAGGGCGGCCAGTTGACCGAGCGCGTCCGCCGTCGCCCCTACGCCGTGCTCCTGCTCGACGAAATCGAGAAGGCCCATCCCGAGGTCTTCAACGCCCTGCTCCAGGTGCTCGACGACGGCCGCCTCACCGACGGCAAGGGCCGCACCGTGGATTTCCGTAACACCGTGATCATCATGACCTCGAACCTCGGCAGCCAGTTCCTGCAGGGCGAGATGGACGACGCCGCGCGCCGCCAGGTCATGGACACGGTGCGCACCCACTTCCGCCCCGAGTTCCTCAACCGCGTCGACGAGATGGTGATCTTCCACGCGCTCGATCGCGAGCAGTTGGCCCCGATCGTCGAGCTCCAGCTCGGCCAGTTGCGCGCCATGCTGGCGGAGCGCGGCATCGGCCTCACCCTGGCGCCGGCGGCGCGCGATCTGGTGCTGCGCCAGGGCTACGACCCGCAGTACGGCGCACGGCCGCTCAAGCGGGCGCTGCAGCGCCTCGTGCAAAATCCGCTCGCCAGTGCGATTCTTAAGGGAGAGGTTCTGCCCGGCCAGACGGTGGAAGCGGTGCTGGCGCCGGGCGGTGATGGCCTGCTGTTCCATCCCGTCCACGCCGCCGTCGAGAGCAACGCCGGGCGCTAACGGAGGGTCCCATTATGCAGCTGTTCAAGACTGCGTTTCTGATGACCGCGCTGACGCTGTTGCTGATGCTGATCGGCAACTGGCTGGGCGGCGAAACCGGCCTCATCCTGGCCTTCGCCTTCGCCGCGGTGATGAACTTCGTCTCCTACTTCTACAGCGACAAGATCGCGCTGAAGACCTACAACGCGCAGCCGGTGACGCGCGAACAGTTGCCCAACGTCTACCGCATCCTCGAGGGCCTGAGCGGGCGGGAAAACCTGCCCATGCCCAAGGTCTACCTCATCCCCACCGACTCGCCCAACGCCTTCGCCACCGGCCGCAACCCCCAGCACGCCTCCGTCGCGGTCACGCGCGGCATCCTCGCCCTGCTCAACGATGAGGAGCTCGAAGGCGTGCTCGCCCACGAGCTCGGCCACGTCCGCAATCGCGACATCCTGATCAGCTCCATCGCCGCCACGCTCGCCGGCGCGATCATGCTGATCGCGCGCATGGCCGGCTGGGCCGCGCTCTTCGGCGGCTTCGGCGGCCGCGACGAGCGCGAGGGCGGCGCCCTCGGCGCGCTCGCCCTGATGATCGTCGCCCCCATCGCGGCATTGATGATCCAGTTGGCCATCTCGCGCTCGCGCGAGTACGCCGCCGACGCCTCCGGCGCCCACTGGACCGGCAACCCGCAGGCGCTGGCGCGCGCCCTGCAAAAGCTCGACGCCTACGCCAAACAGCGGCCCATGCTGGCTTCGCCCTCGACTGCGCACTTGTTCATCATCGCCCCGCGCACCCGCCAGATGCTGGCCGGCTTGTTCTCCACCCATCCCCCCATCCCCTCGCGCGTCGCCCGCCTCCTCGGCCACGACGAGGCTGCCTACATTGAGCGCAACTAAACCCGAAATTCGTTAGGCTAAGGCGTGGCGCAGCGTGAAGCTCGGCGGCGGGTCTTCCAGGCGCTGGCGGCGCTGGCGCTCACCGCCGCCATCACGCTCGGCTTCCGCGCCCTGCCCGGCGTCAACGCCAGCACCGTGGGCTTCGCCTACCTGCTGGCGGTGCTCGCCGCCGCCAGCGTCTTCGGCCTGCCCGAGGCGCTGCTCGCCTCGCTCGCCGCGGCGGCGCAGTACAACTTCTTCTTCCTCCCGCCGCTCGGCACCTTCACCATCGACGACCCGCGCAACTGGATCGCGCTCGTCACCTTCCTCATCACCGCCGTGGTCGCCAGCGAACTCTCCGCCTCGGCGCGCCGCCAGGCGCGCGCCGCGGAACAGCGTCAGCGCGAGATCGCGCAGCTCTACGAGCTCAGCCGCGCCACCCTGCTGGCGCCGCCCGACGAGCCCGCCGCCGCCATCGAGCGCGCCCTGGTGGCGATCTTTGCCTTCGACGACGTCTGGCTCGAACTCCCCGGCCGCGCGCCGGCGCCGCCCGGCCCCTTCCCGCAGCACTGGCCGCTGCGCGTCGGCCAGGACGAGTTCGGCGTGCTCCACATCGCCAAGCGCGAGAGCGCGCCATTCGATGCCCCGCCGCTCCAAGCCGAGACCGGCGACGCCGTCGCCGGACTGGTGGCCATCGCGCTCGAACGCGCCCGCGTCCAACGCGAACGCAGCCGCCTCGAAGCGCTGCGCGAGAGCGAGGCGCTGAAGTCGGCGCTGCTCGACTCCGTCGCCCACGATCTGCGCACCCCGCTCACCTCCATCAAGGCCGCCGCCACCGCGCTGCTCGATGCCGAGGCGCAGCCCGGCGCGGCCGGCGCGGCGCGCGCCGAGCTGCTCGAGGCCATCAACGAGGACTGCGACTATCTCAACCGCATCGTGCAGACGGTGCTCGACATGGCCCGCATCGAGGCCGGCGCCCTGCAGTTGAAGGCGGCGCCGGTCGCGCTCGCCGACGTCCTGGAAAGCGCCATCGCGCGCGCCCGCCTCGCGCCCCGGCGCTTCGACCTCCAGCTCGCCCCCGGCCTGCCGCTGCTCGCCGGCGACGGCCCGCTGCTCAGCCAGGCGCTCACCGAACTGCTCGCCAACGCCGCCGCCTACTCCGCCCCCGAAAGCCTGGTGCGCATCACCGCCGAGGCGCGCGCCGGCGAGGCCCGCATCGCGATCCGCGATCAGGGCCCCGGCATCGCCCCCGACCGCCTGCCCCGCATCTTCGACCGCTTCTACCGCGGCCCCGAGGCCCGCCGCGCCCGCCCCGGCGGCCTCGGCATGGGCCTCGCCATCGCCCGCGGCATCGTCCAGGCCCACGGCGGCCGCCTCGAGGCCTCCTCCGCCCCCGGCCAAGGCTCCTGTTTCCAAATCACGCTTCCCGTGCCGCACCCCGGAACCGAACATGGCAACGCGAATCCTGATCGTCGATGACGCCGCGCAGATCCGCCGCGTCCTGAAGGCCACGCTGGTCGCCCGCGGCTACGAGGTCTGGACCGCCGCCAGCGGCGAGGAAGGCCTGGAGGAGTTCCGCAAGGCGCTGCCCGACCTGGTCATCCTCGACCTCGCCCTGCCCGGCATGGGCGGCGTCGAGGTCTGCCGCGAGCTGCGCCGCGACAGCGCCGCCCCGGTGATCGTGCTCTCCGTGCGCGACGCCGAAACCGAAAAAGTCCGCGCCCTCGACGCCGGCGCCGACGACTACCTCACCAAGCCCTTCGGCACCGAGGAGTTGCTCGCCCGCATCCGCTCCGTCCTCCGCCGCCGCCAGCCGCGCCCGGAAACCCAGACCGTGCGCCTGGGCGCGCTCACCCTGGACCTCGACCGCCGCACCATCACCGGCCCCGACGGCGCCGGCGCGGGCGAGGAGGTCAAGCTCACGCCCAAGGAGTTCGAGCTGCTGCGCTTCTTCCTCGCCAACGCCGGCCGCGTGCTCACCCATCGCCGCCTCCTGCAGGCGGTCTGGGGCCCGGACTACGGCGAGCAAACCGAGTACCTGCGCGTCTTCGTCAACCAGTTGCGCAAAAAACTCGAGCCCGACCCCGCCCACCCGCGCTACCTCCTCACCGAGCCCTGGGTCGGCTACCGCCTCGACCTCCCGGAGTCTGGCTAGCACCGGGCGCTGCCCCGGCGCGGCCTACGCGCGCTTCGCCGCTTTCACGTCGGCGACGCGAATGATCACCCGCTTGCCGAGCGCCCGCGCCGCCCGGGCGATGGTATCCAGGGTCACGGAAACATTGCTCGGATCCAGCAGCCGGTCCAATTGCGACCGGCTCGTGTGCAGCTGCCTCGCCATGGCCTGCTTCGTCATCCGCCGCCTCTGCATGGCCTGCTCAAGCTGCCACGCCAGCACGCGCTTGATGGCAACGGCCTCGACCTCTCCTCGAATCCCCTCCTCCTCGAGAAAGCTGTCAAAGCTCGACCCGCTGTGCCCCCGTCGCCCGCCATTAGCCCTGTTAGTCATCAAACTCACCCTGGTGCTTGGCTCGATTGCTCTTCGCCAAATCCAAATCGTACTGCGGCGTCCTCCGGTCCTTCTTGATAAACCCGTGCAGCAAAACCATCCGGCCCCTTGCGTCGATGTAAAAGAGAACGCGCGCGATTCGATTCCGGGCCAGACTCGTCCTCACCTCGAAAAGCCCGCCGCCCAGCGGGCGACAAACGGGCATTCCAATCGGCCAGCCAAACTCGACGGTCTTCACATCCTCCCCAATCCGCTTCCGGTCCTCCGCCGGCATCTCTTTCAGCCACCCCCGCACCGGCTCGCCGCCTGCCTCTGTGCGATAGAAGATCGCCGGGACCCGCTTGCCCCCGTCTTCTAACGCCCCCGGGCGGGCGCCTCCCCGCTCCGAACGGCCGGGCATTCTGCGCACGCGGCTAGAGTACCACATACGGTACACGCCCGGCTCTGGGTAGGCCACCGCCTGTATCCGCCCGGAGGTGGCTAATGCAGCGGAAACCGCCGGTCGAGCGCCAGGTTGATCTCGAGCACGTTGACGCGCGCCTCGCCCAGCAGCCCGAACGTCGGCGCCTGGGTGTAGCGCGCCAGCAGCGGGCGCAGCGCCGCCGGCACCACGCCGCGCGCGCGGGCGACGCGCGCCAGCTGCAGCGCCGCGTTCGCCGGGCTGATGTCGGGGTCGAGCCCGGAAGCCGAGCCGGTCACCGCGTCCGCCGGAATCGGCACCTCGGCGCGGAAAACCAGCGGGTGCCTGCGGTCGCGGAAAGCCTCGATCAGCCGGACGTCGTCCAGCCTCCCGTCGGCGTCCTCGAAGCGCCGCAGCGGCTGCGAGGCGGTGTAAGGCAGGCCGTTCTCCAGGCAATAGTGCACCAGCCGATCCTCAATGCCGTCGAAGACGACCGTCGTCTTCCCATTGACCGCCTTGACCGCGCCCAGGAAGAGCCGCGCGCTGGTCGGTCCAAGGTTCGAGCCGCCGGATCGCGTGGCGTCGTAGCCGGCGCCGGCGTCGGAGGGCCGCGGCTGGAAGTATTGCGGCTGCGTGAACCCCTGCCCGATCAGGCTGGAACCAACCACCGCGCCATCCACCCGCATCAGACTGCCGTTCGCCTGACGCGGA
>JAKAOE010000072.1 GCA_021823305.1 Acidobacteriota bacterium | reverse complement strand
GAAGTCTTCCACGGTGGCGCACTTTTCCCAGTCGGCTTCGCTGAACGGCCCCACGCCGAAGGCGTGTTCGGCCTGCATCAGCAATTCGGCCACGTCAATCTCGTCCAGATGCAGGTCGTCCTTGAAAGAGGCGTTGGGCGTCAACTCCGCCTCTTCCACCGCCATCTCCTCCGCGATCAGGTGCACGATCTTGTTGGCGGCGTCGTTGCGGGGAGCGGCCTTGGGCGGCTTGCCCTCGGCCGCAGCCGGTTTGGCTGCCTTCCCGTTGTGGTTCTTTCCCGCTTTGGATTCGGCCGCGTTTTTGCGAGCACTTGCCGGCTTGGCCATAAACCTTAATCTTATCTGAAGGGGGGCTAAACTGCCTATATGCCCGCCGCCGCCGCGCCCAGTTTTCACCGCTTTTTTGGCCGCGGCGGGCAGTTGCAGCAGGCCCATCCCGAGTATGAGTTCCGCCCCGGACAGGTGGAGATGGCCGAGGCCGTGGCCCAGGCGCTGGACGAGCGCCGCCACCTGTTGATCGAGGCCGGCACCGGCACCGGCAAGACGCTGGCCTACCTGCTTCCGGTGCTCCTCAGCCACCGCCGCGTGCTGCTTTCCACCGGCACCCGCAACCTGCAGGAACAGCTCGTGGCCAAGGACGTGCCGCTGCTGGCGCGCGCGCTCGGCCGCGAGCTGCGCGTGGTCAGCATGAAGGGCCGTGGCAACTACGCCTGCAAGCACAAGATCGAGCAGATGGAGGTGCAGCCGGCGCTGCTCGATCTGGAAGAACTCGACCACTACCGCCGCATCCGCGCCTGGGCGGCGGCGAGCGAGGCCGGCGACCAGTCGGAGCTGGACTTTCTGCCCGACAATCATCCGCTCTGGCAGCGGCTCAACGCCCGCCGCGAGACCTGCACCGGCGGCAAGTGCCCGCGCTTCGACCAGTGCTTCCTGACGCTGCTGCATCAGCGTGCGGCCGAGGCCGACCTGGTGGTGGTCAACCATCATCTCTTCTTCGCCGATCTCATGCTCAAGCGCCAGGAGCTGCCCGGCGTGCTGCCGCCTTACGACGCCGTCGTCTTCGATGAGGCTCACGAGCTCGAGTCCACCGCCGGGCAGTACTTCGGCGTTGGCGTCAGCAGCCATCAGATCGAGGATCTGGCGCGCGACGCCGCGGCCACGCTGCGTCAGTTGGGCCTCGAGCGCAGTGCCGGCCCGGGGCTTTCGGGGCCCCGGGCCGGCGCAAGCATAAGCGGGACGCGCGGCGAAGCCGCGCTGAGGCCCGCGCCAATCGATCGGTGCGAGCGCCTGCGCCTGGCGGCGCAGCAGCTGTTTCTCGCCCTCGGTGCGCGCGAAGGCCGCGCGCCGCTCGGCAACAAGCAGGAGTTCCTTGACCAGCGCGCGGACGTCTATGACGGCTTCATGCAGGCCGCCGCGCATCTCGAGGCCGGCCTCACGGCGCTCGACGACAAGCCCGAGGAGATCCACAACCTGCTGCGCCGCCTGGCCGATGCGCGCGCCAAGCTCGCCTATGTGCTCGAAAGCGAGGAGGAAGGCGTCGTCTATTGGATCGAGCGCCGCGGCCGCGGCGTGTTTCTCCAGGCCTCGCCGATTGACGTCTCCGAGCGCCTGCAGGAGATGCTGTTCGACGCCACCGACACCGTCATCCTGACCTCCGCCACGCTGGCGGTCGAAAACCAGTTCGAGTATATCCGCCGCCGGCTCGGCATCCGCCATGCGCGCGAGCAGGTGGTGGCTTCGCCCTTCCGCTACGCCGAGCAGGCGTTGCTTTATCTGCCCGCGCATCTGCCGCCGCCCACGGCCGACGGTTATCCCACCGCGGCGGCGGAGGAGATCGCCGCCATCCTGACGGCCTCGCGCGGCCGCGCCTTCGTGCTCTGCACCTCGCTGGCGCAGATGCGCTGGTTCCACCAGCGCCTCGCCGGCCGGCTGGAGTTTCCGCTGCTGCTGCAGGGCGAGGCGCCGCGCCACGTGCTGCTCGAGCGCTTCCGCGCCACGCCGGGCGCGGTGCTGTTCGCCACCAGCAGCTTTTGGCAGGGCGTGGATGTGCAGGGCGAGCAGTTGAGCTGCGTCATCATTGATCGCCTGCCCTTCGCCTCGCCCGGCGATCCGGTGGTGGCGGCGCGTATCCACGCGCTGCGTGAGCAGGGGGCCAATCCGTTTGCCGAGTTCCAGGTGCCGGAGGCGGTGCTGGCGCTGAAGCAGGGCTTCGGCCGCCTGATCCGCTCCGCCCGCGACCGCGGCGTGCTCGCGCTGCTCGACGCCCGCATCCGCAGCAAGGGTTACGGCCGGCAGTTCCTGCGCAGCCTGCCCGAGTTCCGCGTCACCGCCGAGATCGCCGACGTCCAGGCCTTCTTCGGCCCCCCGCCTGCGGCGGCGCCCAGCCCCGTCCCGCCTACCGCAGCGCCTGCACCGGATCCGTATTCGCCGCCCGTCGCGCCGGCAGCACGCAGGCGAGCAACGCGGTCGCCAGCAGCGTCAGGCTGACCAGCGCGATCACCGCCGGATCGCTGGCATGCACGCCGTAGAGCAGGCTGGCCAGCAGCTTGCCGCCGGCCAGCGCGCCGATCACGCCCAGCGCCAGCCCGATCGCCACTGGCGCCAGCCCCTGCCCCATCACCAGCCGGTAAAGATGCCCGCGCCCGGCGCCCATCGTGATCCGGATGCTGATCTCCTTCGTCCGCCGCGCCACCGCGTACGCCACCACGCCGTAGATGCCCAGCGCGGCCAGCAACAGCGCCGTCAGCGCGAACGCCAGCACCAGGTCCATCTGGAAACGGCGCGAAGCCACCGATTGCTCCACCACCGCGCCCATGGTCCGGATGTGCGGAACCGCGGTGTCGGGCTGCACGCTCCAGATCGCCGCGCGCACGCCCCCGGCCAGCGCCGCCGGACTGCCCGGCGTGCGCAGCGTGAAGCTCACGCCCTGGGGCACGCTATAAGTGTAGGGCACGTAGACCGTCGGCTCCGGCGGCACCGCCAAGCCGCGCCAGCGCACGTTGCCCACCACCCCAATCACCTGGAACGTGGGCTGCGGGTCGGCTTGCGTAAATGACTGCCCGATCGGGTCGCGGTCGGCATAGAGCAGCGCCGCCGTGTCGGCCGAAATCACCGCCGGGATCGTCCGCTTGCTGCGCTGCCCGCCCGGACCCAGCGCCGCCGCGATCTCGGCCTCCGTGAACGTGCGCCCGCGCTCGATCGGAATGCCCATCGCCTGAAAGTAGTCCGGGCTGACGCCGGAATACTGCGCGATCGGCCGGTCGGCGAACGGGCGCGTGTCGCCGGGCCGCGAGATCAGGTCCACGTCGTTGGTGCCTTGCGTCGGCAGCACGTCGATCAGCCCCGCCGTGCTCACCCCCGGCAGCGTCCGCAGCTTGGCCAGCGCGTTGTGCCACACGGCGGCGCGCTGCTGCCGGTTGCCCGCCGGCCATTCGGCGCCCACCGTGAGCACGTGGTGCGTCTGGAACCCCTTGTTCACGTTCATCAGCCGCAGATAGCTGGCGGTCAGCAGGCCGGCGACGATCAGTAGCGCCGCGGTCAGCGCGCTCTGCGCGCCCACCAGGATCTCGCGTCCCCGGCTGCGGCCTTCGCCGACGCCGCGCCCGCCGGCGCGCAGCGCGCGCTGCGGATCCGAGCCCGCCGCGCGCAACCCCGGCCACAGGCTGAAGAAGATGCCGCTGGCCAGCGCCAGCAGCAGCGCGAACGCCAGCACCGCGCCGTTGATCCCGATCTCGTCCAGCCGCGGGATGCCCGCCGGCGCCGCCGCCACCAGCGCCCGCACCGCCGCGTACGCCGCCGCCACCCCCAGCGCCCCGCCCGCCAGCCCCAGCAGCACGCCCTCGCTCACCGTCTCCCGCAGCAGCCGCGCCCGGCTCGCCCCTAGCGCCATCCGGATCGCCGATTCGTGCCCGCGGGCGTGTACCCGCACCAGCAGCAGGTTGGCGAGGTTGAGGCAGACGATCAGCAAAATCGCCCCCACCGCCGCCAGCAGCAGCCACAGCCCCAGCGTATGGTCACCGACGATCTGGCTGCGCAGCGATTGCGCCACCACGTTGATCGTCACCTGTCCGGTGGTATGCGCCGCCGTTTCCGCCGCGGTGGTGATGCCCTGCAACTCCGCCTGCAGCCCCGCCACCGTCACCCCCGGCCGCATGCGCGCGAACACGCCTTCGTTGAAGTTGCCGATCGGGGGCGCCTTGGCGAAGTCCACGCCCGCCGGCTTGAACACCTGGATCGCGCCCGGCATGCCGGCGGCGATCAGCGGCCCCAACTCCGGCCCTTGCGGAAAGCGGAACCGCGGCCCCATCACCCCCACGATCTGGCACGCCTGCCCGTCGAGGTCGATCGTGCGCCCGAGAATGTTCGGGTCGGCGTGGAAGTGGCTGTGCCAGAACGCGTCCGAGAGGATCGCCACGTGATTGCGGTTGGGTTGGTCCTCGGAGGGTAAAAACGCCCGCCCCAGCCGCGGGCTCACGCCCATCACCTGGAACAGACTCGCCGACACCCTTACCGCCCGCACCTGCTGCGGCTTGCCGATGCCGGTCAGGTCGTAGGTGGTTGGACTAATGATGGACAGCGCGCTCAGGTCGCGCGAGCGTTCCGTCCACTTGTTGAAGATCCACGGCCCCACCGGAATGACCGGGTAGTGCGCGGCGAACTGCGGAATCGACAGGTGCAGCGACACCAGTTCGTCCGGCTGCGGATACGCCAGCGGCTTCAGCAGCGCGCCGTCAATCACCGAGAAGATCGCCGTGTTCGCGCCGATGCCCAGCGCCAGCGTCAGCAGCGCCACCACGGCAAAGCCCGGCTCGTGCGCCAGCCGCCGCGCCGCCAGCCGGAAGTCACGCCACAATTCGCCCATGCCCGTAATTACGCGCCCGCCGGGGGGCAGTTCCAAATTTTTGGCGCGGCGGCCGACTTGGGCTAGCCTAATGAGTCTTGCGTATTACGGTGTCAATCGCCACGGGCTGGAATCGGGCCCGGCATCAAGCCGGGCCCGACTCACTTGCTTCGGCAGCCGACGCTATATTACGCAAGACTCAATAAACGCTGCCGCAATCGGAGGTGGGGATGTCGCGCAAGGCGATTCGCATATGGGTGGCCGTGCTGTGTTTGGGCGCGGGCTGGTTGTTTGCGCAAACCGCGGGCGGCTTCAGCCCGGCGCTGTTCCAGGGCATGCGCTGGCGTTTGATCGGCCCCTTCCGCGGCGGACGCGTGGTCGCGGTCAGCGGCGTGCCCAGTCAGCCCGGCGTGTTCTACTTTGGCGGCGTGGATAGCGGCGTCTGGAAGAGCACCGACTACGGCAACACCTGGCATCCCATCTTCGACCATGAGCCCACCGGCTCGATCGGCGCGCTCGCGGTGGCGCCCTCCAACCCCAACATCATCTACGTCGGTAGCGGGGAAGGCCTGCGCCGCCCCGACTTGTCCGTCGGCGACGGCATCTACCGCTCCAGCGACGCCGGCCGCACTTGGGTTCACCTCGGCCTGCGCCACGGCCAGCAGATCGGCGCCATCGCCGTGGATCCCACCAACCCCAATCGCCTCTTCGTCGCTGTGCTTGGCCATCCCTACGGTCCCAACCCCGAGCGCGGCGTCTACCGCTCCACCGATGGCGGCCAGACCTTCCAGCGCGTGCTCTACAAAAACGCCGGCGCCGGCTCGCCCCAGGTCGTGCTCGATCCCGCCAACCCGCAAATCGTCTACGCCGACCTCTGGGCCTCCCGCTACGTGCCCTGGGCGCTGTATGAAGGCTCGGGCGACGGCCTCTACAAAAGCACCGATGGCGGCGCCACCTGGCATCGCCTCACCGCCGGCCTGCCGAGTTGGTCCAGCGGCCGCTTGGGCCGCATCGGTATCGGCATCGCGCCCAGCAACCCCAACCGCATCTACGCCTGGGTCGAGGCGCGCAAGGGCGGCGGCATCTACATCTCCAACGACGCCGGCGCGAGCTGGCGCATGGTGAACGACGAGCGCCGCATCATCGGCCGCGCCTTCGACTTCGCCGACGTCACCGTGGACCCGAAAAACGAGAACCGCATCTACGTCGCCAACACCTCGAGCTACGTCTCCACCGACGCCGGCCGCCACTTCGTGCCCTTCAAGGGCGCGCCCGGCGGTGACGACTACCACACCATCTGGATTGACCCCGCCAATCGCAACGTCATGATCTTCGGTGTGGACCAGGGCACGACCATCACCGTCAATCGCGGCGCCACCTGGAGTTCCTGGTACAACCAGCCTACCGGCCAGATGTACAAGGTCGCCACCGACAACGCCTTCCCCTATCGTGTCTACAGCGGCCAGCAGGACAGCGGTTCGGTCGGCATCTCCAGTCGCGGCGACTACGGCGCCATCCTGCACAGCGACTGGGCGCCGGTGGGCGCGATGGAGTATGCCGACGTCGCCCCCGATCCGATCGATTCGAACCTGGTCTTCGGCGCCGGCGCGGGCGGGGTCACCCGCTTCAGTTGGCGCACCCGCCAGACGCAGGCCATCAGCCCGGTGCCGCCGCCCGGTGCGCCCCCGTATCGCTACCGCCGCACCTCGCCCATCGTCTTCTCGATGGCCGATCCGCACGCGCTCTACCTGGGCGCGCAGATGGTGCTCAAGACCGTGGACGGCGGCCGCCACTGGCAGGCTGTCAGCCCCGACCTCTCGCGCCCGCATCCGGTCAGCGTGCCCACGCTCGGCCGCTTCGGGCCTGAGAATGACGCCAAGCCTGCGCCCGGCGTCGTCTACGCCATCGGCCCCTCGCCCATCCGCGCCAACGTGATCTGGGCCGGCACCGACGACGGCCTGATCTGGGTGACGCGCGACGGCGGCGCGCACTGGACCAACGTCACCCCGCCGCAGCTCAAGCCCTGGTGGAAGGTCTCCACCCTCGACGCCGGCCATTTCAGCCCCGGCGCCTGCTACGCCGCGATCAACACCATGCGCCTGGACGAGATGGTGCCCCACCTGTTCCGCACCCACGACTACGGCCGCCACTGGACCGAGATCGACACCGGCCTGCCGCTCACCGCCGCCACCGACGTGGTGCGCGAGGACCCCAAGCGCGCCGGCCTGCTCTACGCCGGCACCGAGACCTCCGTCTACGTCTCCTTCGACGACGGCGGCCACTGGCAGTCGCTGCAGCTCAACCTGCCGCACACCTCGATGCGCGACCTCACCATCCACCGGAACGACCTGGTGGTCGGCACCCACGGCCGCGCCTTCTGGATACTCGACGACCTCACCCCGCTGCGCCAGCTCACGCCGCAGGTCGCCGCCGCGCCGGCCTATCTCTTCAAGCCCGAGGCCGCCTACCGCATCCGCCGCAACGTCAACACCGACACGCCGCTCATCCCCGAGACCCCGCAGGGCAAGAACCCGCCCGACGGCGCCATCCTTGACTACGTCCTGCATCGGGCTCCCACCGGTCCGGTGACGCTGGCCATTTACGACTCGGTCGGCAACCTCGTGCGTCGCTACTCCAGCCAGGACCGCCCGCCCGCCACGCGCGCCCAGCTCGAGCAAACCCTCACCGTGCCGTTCTACTGGGTCAAGCCCTTCCAGCCGCTCTCGGCCGCGGCCGGCATGCATCGCTTCGTCTGGGACCTGCACTACCCGCCGCCCGACGCGCTGCGCCGCTCCTATCCCATCTCCGCCATCGCGCACGACACCCCGCTCTACCCGCGCGGCGCGATCGTGCCGCCGGGCAGCTACACCGTCAAGCTCACCGTGGATGGCCAGACCTTCTCCCAACCCCTGACGGTCAGGATGGACCCGCGCTCGCGCATGACGGCGGTGCAACTCGAGGAGCAGTTCCGCCTGGCGCGCGCCGTGGACGCCGCGATTGACCGCACCGCCGCCGCCGCCCGCCGTACGCCCGCGCTGG
>JAKAOE010000071.1 GCA_021823305.1 Acidobacteriota bacterium | reverse complement strand
GCGCTACCGCACGCCCACGGCCGCGCTCGTGGTGCAGGGCTTGTGGGCGGCGGGGCTCGCCGTCTCCGGCACCTACGAGCAGCTCTTCACCGACGTCATCTTCACCGCCTGGACGTTTTACGGCCTCGCCGTCGCCGGCGTCGTCCTCCTGCGCCGGCGCGAGCCGGAGCGGGAACGCGATTTCCGCGTTCCCGGCTATCCCTGGCTCCCGCTGCTGTTCTGCGCCGCCGCCGCCGGCGTGGTGGCCAGCACCATCCTCGAGCGCCCGCTGGGCGCACTCGCCGGCGCCGCGCTGGTCTTCAGCGGCGTGCCCGTCTACTGGGTCCTGACGCGCCGGCCGCGCCGCGCCTCAAGCTGAGCCGCGCGCCGCGCGCCGCCAGGCCGCGGGTGGCGCGCCCGTCATGCGGCGCATCCAGCGCGTCATGTGCGCCTGGTCGGCGAAGCCGGTGTCGGCCGCGATCGCGCTCAGCGGCTCGTCTCCGCGCGTCACCCGCAGCCACGCCGCGCGCGTGCGCTGCTCCGCCCGGAACGCCACCGGCGTCACCCCGTAGGCCGCCGCGAAGCCGCGCGACGCCGTCTCCGCCGCCAGCCCGTGCGCTTCCGCCCACGCGCCGATGGCGGTGTCGGCATCCTCCGCCAGCGCCGCCGCCAGCAGGTCGGGCCAATCGTCGCGCCGGCCCGGCGAGGCCGCGCGGCGCTCGCGCAGCGCCGCGCGCAGCAGCCAGCCCGCTTCCCCCACGTCCCGTTCCGCCGCCCGCGCCACCGCGTCCACATCCTCCAGCCGGAACAGCCCGCGCTCCACCGGCGCCTCCTCCGGCCAATACAACCGGATCAGCCTCACGCCCGCGCTCACCCTCCGGTTCTCGTGGCAGTCCAGCGCCGGATGCACCAGCACGTCGCCCGCCGTCGCCCGGATGCGTCCGGCGTAGCCCGACTCCTCGACCGTCCCCGCCAGCACCACCAACGCATAGGCCCGCAAATGCCGGTGCCGCGGCAGGCTGAAGCTGCACCCCAGCGTCTCGATCCCCGGCCGGATCGTCCGAAACTCCGCCGTCGCCATGTCCCCTCGATTGTACGCACTGGCGCGCGCGGACGCCGTCCGCGCGGCGCCATCCGGCTCCGGTCCACCAAGCCCTCGCCCCGCGCGTACCGCCCCAGCCACTTGCATCCCGTCCGCCGCGAAATCCCGAAGTGACGGCACACCGCCGAAGAGCTCGCCTCGTCATGCCGGAACGCGGTCGACCGGCCGGGCACATCCTTTACTGTTTTGGGTTAGCTAGAGCTGGCGTGGCCGAAGACTCTGCGTCGGCATGAATTTTTGCCCGGGCTCATTCGGGCGGAACAAGCCCGGGCTTTCACAGACCGCAAGTCCTTGAGTTGAGGGCAGCCCAAGGCTGTGGAGAGCAGGCCTGTGCACTGATTACCCCGATTGCACCAAATGAAATCTACAAAATTGTCACAATCCCGAATTTATTTTGCGCCCGTCTCCACCCGGGCAACGATCCGCTCCCAGGCCACGCTCAGGCGCACATGCTGCGCCCATGACTCCAATCTCATGTCAAGGCTTGCAGCCTTTTCCGGGGTGGTCCCATCCCCGTGCCCGGTCCAACGTAACCACTGCGATATCAACGCCTGCGCCACTTCGCCGTGCATCGCTGTCCCCGCCACCCGGGCCTGCCGGCAGCCTTCCTCGCTGCCGTCGGCCAGCCGCTGCAGCCCCTCGCCACTCCGGCGATGTGTGTGGCCATGATGGATAAAGTAACCCAATTCGCCACCCTTGACCCGCTCCGTGCGCTTCCCCGCGTGGAATTCGGTCGTTACCGGCAGCAGTCCCAGACCCGGCGTCCGCGTCCGCGTGCTCTCCACCCTCTCCGGGTCCACGATCTCCTCGCCCAGCATCTGATAGCCGCCGCATATCCCCAACACCGGCACGCCCCGTGCCGCCGCGGTTTCGATCATTGCGTCCAGTTTCTTCTCCCGCAGCGCCTCCAGATCGGCCACCGTGCTCTTCGTCCCCGGCAGGATGAGCACCTCCGCCCCGGCCAGTTCCGCCACGTCCCAGGAATAGAACACCTCCACGCCCGGCGTCCGCGCCAGCATGTCGAAGTCGGTGAAGTTCGAGATGTGCGGCAGCCGCACCACGCCCACCTGCATGGCGCTGGAATCCCGCCGTCGCCGCTCCGCCGGCAGCCCCAGGCTGTCCTCTTCCGGCAGCTCCGGATCGCGCCAGGGAATCACGCCCAGCGTCGGCACGCCCGTGCGCCGCTCGAGCTCTTCCAGGCCCGGCGCCAGGCTGGCCGCGCCGCCGTGCAGTTTGTTGACGATGAATCCGGCAATGCGCTCCGGCCGGGGCGACAACATCCAAGTCCCCAGCAGCGCCGCGAACACGCCGCCGCGCGAGATATCGCCCACCAGCAGGATCGGCGCCTCGGCCGCCTCCGCCGCCCAGCGGTTGGCCAAGTCGCGCTCGTGCAGGTTGATCTCCGCCGGGCTGCCCGCGCCTTCGAGAATCACCACGTCGTAGGCGGCGCGCAGCCGCGTCAGCGCCTCGCCCGCCGCCGCCACCACCTCCGGCGCGAAGGCGCCCGCGCCGTCCGCCGGCAGCCGCCCCGCCACCTGCCCACGCACCACGAGCTGGCAGCCGCCGGGCTCCGGCTTAAGCAGCACCGGGTTCATGTCCAACGTCGGCTCGACGCCGCAGGCTCTCGCCTGCAGCGCCTGTGCCCAGCCGATCTCGCCCGGCGCCTCCCCCGCCTGCGCGCCCGCCGCCACCACCGCGTTCAGGCTCAGGTTCTGCGCCTTGAACGGCGCCACCCGCCAGCCCGCCCGCCAAAATAGCCGCCCCAGCGCCGCCGCGATCACCGTCTTGCCGGCATGGCTCGCCGTGCCCTGAATCATCAGCGTGCGCGCCGGCATCTTGACCTCAGTGCCCTCCCGGCAAAGGAGGGTTGAACGTCCAGTGCAGGCCGATCCGCGCCGTGATCCCCGGCGCCGGATAGCCGATCACTTCCTGGTAGCTCCGGTTGAGCGCGTTGTCCACCGCCGCCTCGAGCTCCCAGCGCGGCGAGAGGCGCCACGAACCGCTCAGGTTCAGCACGCCGTAGGCCGGGTCGAGGTTCTGGTTGGGCAGCAGCAGCGTGTTGCCGAAGGCGGCGTCGGTCAGGAACGTGCTGTCGTTGCGCCGGCTCATGAACGTCGCGGTCGCCGTGCCCGCGAACGGCCCGCGGGCGAAGTCCGCCTCCAGGCTCGCCGCCTGGGGCGGCACGCGGAAGGGCCGCGCCCCCGCCAGCGGCGCGTAGGCGCCGATCGGAATGCCGGGAAACGCCGGGTTGAACGACGGCGCCTGCGCGTCGAAGGAAAAGCTCTTCAACACCTTCGCCGCCGTCGCCGTGTAGGTTCCCGCCAGCCGCCACTCCGGGGTCACCTGCATCCGCGCCTCGAGTTCGAGCCCGTAGGCGCGCTGCGCCAGCGAATTGTACTCGCCGCCGTAGGGCGCCGCCTGCGCCACCGCCGCCGGAATCCCCAGCGCCGGAAACGCGGTTGACGGGATGTCCTCGATCAGGTCGTCGTAGTGCTGGTCGAACCAGGTGGCGCTCAGCTCACCGCGCCCGCCCGCCATGTACTGGTCCACGCCCGCGTCCACGTCCTTGCTGCGCTGCGGGATGACCGGCGCGAGGCCCAGGCTCGCGATCAGCGCCGCGCCGCCCGGCGCCGCCTGCAGCTCGTCATAGAGCGAATACTCCTCCTCCACCAGCGATGGATCCTTCAGCCCGGTGCCGGCGCTCGCCCGCAGCCGCGTCTCGTCCCACCAGCCGCCGTCCCGCAGCCGCGGATAGAATGCCACGCTCGCCTGCGGATTGGCGCTGAACCCGAACGGCGTGTTGCGGTCCGCCGACACGCCGCCGTTTACGAACCACCGCTCGCCCAGGCTGCCCTCGAGCAGCGCGTAGGCGCCGTTGTCGTGGCGGCTGAGCGCCTCGTTCGCACTCAGGCCGCGTTCGTCGAAGTAGCGGTAGCCCTCCAGCAGGCTCCAGTTGTGCCCCAGCGACACGTTCACATCCCAGTTCAGATCGCGCCGCAGCGTGTCCGACGGGCTCACCTGCGGAAACGGCCCGCCGAAACTCAGGATCGCCTGCCCCGTCGCCGTGTAGCCGTTCGCGCCTACGATCGTCACCGGCAGCCCGTCGTAATCGCCGAAGCCGTCCGGGATCCCCACCGGCCCCGGAATTTCGCTGAACAGGTTCGCCTCCGCCTGCGTGAACTGCACGCGCTGCCACCAGCGCGGCGTGAGCTGCGCGGTCCAGCTCAGCGCGGCGTAGGTCTCGCCCTGATGTTTGAACGCGCCCTGCGTCAGCCCGTAGAACAGCAGCGCGTTCGGCTGGCCGGTGTCGCTGTAGCTGCGCTGCACCACCAGCCGCAGGTCGCTGCTCGCGCCCAGCTTCCAGCCGAAGTCGCCGCCGTAGGTGTTGTTGCGGAACCCGGCGCCCGGTTCCTGGTTGTGCGTGTCGAGGTAGCCGTAGCGCAGCGCGTAGTCGAACCCGCCGGCGTGCCCGAGCAGCTCGTCGCTCTGCACCGCGGTGCCGTAGGCGCCCGCTTGGAAGCTGCCGTCGAGCACCGGCGCCTCGACCTCGCTGCCGCGCCGGGTGCGCAGCGAGATCACCCCCGCCGCCGCGTCCGAGCCGTAGATCACGCTGTCCGGCCCGCGCACCACCTGCACCTGGCTCAGCCCCACCGGAACCAGGTTCGAAAAGTCGTAGCCGCCCAGGTCAATGCGCTGGATCGGCACGCCGTCCAGCAGCACCTTGGTGAAGTCCGCCGGCGCACCGCGCAGGAACACCGACGTCACCGCGCCCGTCTGCCCGCTCTGCACCACGCCCAGGCCGGGCAGCAGCCGCAGCGCCGCCGCGACTTGCAACGGATCGAGCCGCCGCAGTTCGCGGCCGCTCAGCGTCGAGGTGGTGTTGCCCACCTGCGCCTCGGGCAGCGCGATGTCGAGCGCGGTCACGTTCACCGCCGATTGCACCGAGGCCAGCGGCAGCAGCAGCGCCGCCGGATGCGCCGCCAGCCGCTCTTCCGCCGGCGCCAGTCCGGCCGCGCTGGCCCGCAGCGCGACCGCGCCCGCCGGCGCGCGCAGCGCATAGCGGCCGCGTGCGTCCGTGCGTGCGCGCGCCACCACCGCGCCCGCCGCGTCCAGCGCGTCCACCTCGGCCCGCGCCACCGGACGGTTGAGCGCGTCGCGCACCTCGCCGCGCACGTTCATGGGATTCGTTTGGGGCAGAGCGGCGCACACCAACACCAGGGCAGCCGCCAGGGAACGCAGCCATGCGGAAATCCGCACCAGGAGACCGAGCCTTTCCGGACCGACCCGCGTCGGCCAGAATGCCAACCGACCCGGCCTTCGGCGCCGGGCCTAACACCCTGGGCAGGTCTCCTGACTTGCGGCGTCTTCGATTGGCGCGGGCCCCAGCGCGGCTACGCCGCGCGTCCCGCTTGGGCGGAGCGCCGGCCCGGGACCCTGAATGTCCCAAGCCGGCGCTCCGCCGCACCTCTCTCGAGCGCCGCCTCTCGCCTTCCCCGCGCTGACGCGAGT
Source organism: Acidobacteriota bacterium (assembly GCA_021823305.1). Lineage (GTDB taxonomy): Bacteria > Acidobacteriota > Terriglobia > Terriglobales > SCQP01 > SCQP01. The sequence continues at coordinate 2,303 of JAKAOE010000071.1, read as the reverse complement.
GGCTTGCTGAGAGGCGGCTCGCCGCTTACAGTGGCGGGGCCGTGCGGGCTTTTCACCCGGCTTCCCTTTTCAATCCCGCGCAGCGGGATCACCCAAAGCAGAACGCTGCCATCTTACCACTACCCGGCATACAGTATTTCCATGCGCGCCGTTCTCATCGCCGGGACTCATTCCGGCGTGGGCAAAACCACGGTCGCCGCCGCGGCGATCGCCGGCCTGCGCGCCCGCGGCCTGCGCGTCGCCGCCTGCAAGACCGGCCCCGACTTTCTCGATCCCTTCCATCTCGCCGCCGCTTCCGGCGCGCCCTGCCGCAACCTCGACCCCTGGATGCTCGGGCGGGAGGGCTGCGCCGCGGTGCTCGGCCGCGCCGCCGTCGGCGGCGACATCGCCGTGATCGAAGGCATGATGGGCCTGTTCGACGGCCGCAGCGGCGCCAGCGACGACGGCAGCAGCGCCGAGCTGGCGCGCTGGTTCGATTTGCCGGTCGTGCTGGTCGCCGATGCCTCCGCCGGCGCCCGCTCGCTGGCCGCCACCGTGCTCGGCTTCGCCCGCTTCGACCCGCGTGTCAAACTCGCCGGCGTGGTATTCAACCGCATCGCGGGTGAGGCGCACTTGAGCTATCTGCGCGAGGCCATGCGCGAGCTGCCCGGGATTGCCGTCCTCGGCGGCTGCCCGGCGGACGAGGCGCTCAAGGTCCCCGAACGCCATCTCGGTTTGGTCCCGCCCCAAGCGCCCGGCCCAGGCGCGGCTTGGGCCGGACAGCATCTCGACCTCGACCGCCTGATCGCACTTGCGACGGAACTGTCGCTCCCCGCGCCGCCACCCGCGGCGCAGCCCGCGGCGGCGCTGCGCATGGCCGTCGCGCGCGACGAGGCGTTCTGCTTTTACTACCCCGAAAATCTCGAGCTGCTCCGCGCCGCCGGATTCGAGCTGGTCGAGTTCTCGCCCCTGTGCGCCCCCGCGCTCCCGCGAGGCATTCACGCCCTCTATCTCGGCGGCGGCTACCCCGAGCTGCACCGCGAAACGCTCGCCGCCAATCGTCCCATCCTCGAGTCCATCCGTGTTTTCGCCGCCGCCGGCGGCTTCGTCTATGCCGAATGCGGCGGCCTGATGGTCCTGGCCGAATCGCTGGACGGCACGCCGATGGCCGCCGTTCTTCCCGCCGCGGTCGAGATGCAGCCCCGCCTGCAGGCCATCGGCTACCGCGAAGTCGAAGTCGCCGCTCTAGGCGCCCTGCGCGCCCGCGGCCACGAGTTTCACCATTCGCGCATCATTCGCCGCAGCGCGACGCCGCCCGCGCATCACGTCCTCATGCCCGACGGCAGCCGCCTCCCCGAGGGCTTCGCCGTCAACAACGTCGTCGCCAGCTACCTCCATCTCCATTTTGCGAGCTGCCCCGAACTCCCGCGCCGCATGGCGTGCGCCGCGGCGCGGCTTCATCCCGCCGGGGCAGCTCACTGCCCACAGAACTGAAAGCCAATCTGGCACTTGGGCGCGCTCCTGAAATGCCGGATCAGGAGCACGGTCACAACCGCGCCCGCCGCGACCGCAGCCGTGATCAGCCAGGCCTTACGGTGGCTGACTTTCGCTGGCGCAGCGTGCCCCGTCTTCCCGGCGGCCGGGGAAAGGGCGCGCGCCGCCGTCGTGGGGGCCCGGCGAGCAGATTGCGCGCTGTGGTCATTTGAGGTGACAACCGGTGCGGCCGCCACTGGCGCCGGCGCTTTCGGCGGGATTCCCGCAGCCGCAACGGCGGGCGGCGACTGAAGCGTGAGCAGCAAAACGACCGGCGCGGCGATCCACTTGGGGACATTTCCCACCTCCAGCTTCCCGCGGTGATCAGGGCTGCACAATGTGGGCCACCCCGCCTCTCCTGAAGTGCCGGATCAGGAGCACGGTCACGACCACGCCAATTGCAACCGCGGCCGCAATCAGCCAGAGCTTGCGGTGGCTGGGCCTCGGCGCAGCGACCCGCGCCGGCGTCCCGGCGGCCGGGGAGACATCGCGCGCCGCAGTTGCGGGGGCCCCGCGAGCGGATTGCGCGGCGTGGTTATTTGAGGTGACCACCGTTGCGGCCGCCACTGGCGCCGGCGCTTTCGGCGGGATTCCCGCAGCCGCAACGGCGGGCGGCGATTGAAGCGTGAGCAGCAAAACGACCGGCGCGGCGATCCACTTGGGCGACATTTCATAACCCTCAAATTCCCGCCGTGACCAGGGTTGCACGCGGGGCATACCACCGCCCCTGCAACCATCGCTTCGCGAGTTGCCTGAGCCTCCGCGTCGTTTCACCGGCCCGGCGGCGCGGC
>JAKAOE010000070.1 GCA_021823305.1 Acidobacteriota bacterium | reverse complement strand
CCCAGCCCGAGTTCGCGATAGTGATTGATGTAGGCCAGGCGGAGGCGGGCGTCCGCCAGGCTGGCATGGGCGCCGCCCCGCGCCCCGCGCTCCGCGGGCTCCGCCGGCGGGTGGTCGAGAAAGCGGCGCCCACCCTCCATCGCCTACTCCTGCACCGGGTCGCGGAAGCGGTACCCGACCCCGTAGACGCCCTCGATCCATTCCGGCTCGTCGCCGAACTGTTCCACCATCTTGCTCTTCAGCCGGTTGATGTGCGCGTCCACCGCGCGGTGGTAGCCGTCGTAGGAAAAGCCCCACACTTGCGCCAGCAGGTTCTCGCGCGTGAACACCCGCCCGGGCGCGTTCATCATCAGCCGCAGCAGCGCCAGCTCCTTGGGCGTCAGCCGGACGATGGCCTCGCCCCGGCGCAACTGGTGCCGGTCCCGGTCCAGCACCAGCTCGCCCACCTCCAGCAGCTCGCTCGGCAGGTTGGCGTCGCCCCCGCCCGCCCGGCGGCGCAGCGCGCGGATGCGGGCTTCCAACTCCGCCGGGCTGAAGGGCTTGGCCAGGTAGTCGTCGGCGCCGAACTCCAGCCCGGTGATCTTGTCCAGGTCGGAACCCCGCGCCGAGATCAGGATGATGGGCTGCTCCCGCCGCGCCGCCCGCAGTTGCTTGCACAGGCTCAGGCCGTCCAGCTTGGGCAGCATCACGTCCAGCACCGCGACGCTGTATCGCCGCCGCAGCGCCTCCTCCAGGCCGCTCTCGCCGTCGTCGCAGCAGGTGACCTTGTACCCCTGCCGCTGCAACTGGTAGCTGACGCTGCGCTGGATGTGGCGGTCGTCCTCGACCAGCAGGATGGCGGCCGCGCGCGCGCCGCCCTCCTCGGCGAGGCCCGCCAAGTCCGGCCGCAAAATGGGTGCCGACTGGGCCATGACGACTCACTTCCCCGGGGGGAGTGACATGGTTAGAGTATGCCGCCGCCCGGCCGGTTGTAAATTCCCACCTTGAGGCGGCATCCCGAGGGGTGGCGCGCCCGCCGAACCGCCCCTTCAACCCCCGGTCTGCAGCGTGAGAAACGCCAGTTCCGGCGGGGCGCCGACCCGCATCGGCAGGATCACCTTCCCCAACCCGCGGCTGACGTACATCTGGGTGGCCTCGAGACTGAGGAAGCCCGCCGGCAGATAGCGCTGATACAGTGGTTCGGCGAATCCGAACTTGATCTGCCCGCCGTGCGTGTGGCCCGAGAGCACCAGGTCCACGCCGCAGGCGGCGGCGTCGGCCAGCGCCAGCGGGTTATGCGCCAGCAGCAGCGTGAACTCGGCCGACGGCCCCAGCGCCGCGGCCACGTCCGGGTTCTGGCGCGAATCGTCTACCCCGGCGATCTGAAAGCTGCCGCCGCGCCAGCGCAGGCGCCGGTGCTGGTTGCGCAGCACCTGGATGCCGCGCCGGCGCAGGGCGCGGGTGAGCGGCTCCGCGCCGGCGCGGAAGTCGTGGTTGCCGAGCACCGCGAACACCCCCAACGGGGCGCGCAGCAGGCCGATCAACTCGCTCACCGGTTCGATGAACACCGGCGACTGGGTGACGAAGTCGCCCGTGATCGCGATCAGGTCGGGCCGCTGCGCCTGGGTCAGCTCGATGACCCGCAGCAGCGCCTGGCGCGAGAGGAACAGGCCGTAGTGGATGTCGGAGAGATGGGCGATCTTGAGCCCGCCGAGCGGCTCCGGCAGGTGCGGCAGCGGCACCTGCAGCAGGCTGATCTGCGGGTCGCGCACCCGCAGCCGGCGGCGGTGCAGCAGCGTCTGCACCTGCCGCCACGAGCGGTGGCGCAGGCGCGGGGCGGCGGCGGCGGCGCGCTTGCCTTTCATGGGCGGGAGCGGCCGGCGAGATAGGCTTCGGGCGCCGGCAGGGGCGCGGTGCGGCCGGCGAACAGCTCGGCGAAGGCGGCCAGCAGCGCGGGGTGCAGCTTGCCGTTGCTGGCGAGAATCTCGGGGCTGTGCAGTTGGTGCGCCCGGCCCAGCATGTCGCTCACCCGCCCGCCCGCCTCGCGCACGATCAGCGCCCCGGCGGCGGTGTCCCAGGGCTTCAGGTTGAATTCCCAGAAGCCCTCGAAGCGCCCGCAGGCGGTGTAGCAGAGGTCGAGCGCCGCCGCGCCCAGCCGCCGCATCCCGTGCGTGGTGAGGGTGAAGTGTTGGTAGAAGTGGATGTTCGGGTTCTGGTGGCGCTTGCGCGAGGGAAAGCCCGTGGCCAGCAGCGCCTCGCCCAGCTCGCTGCACGCTGAAACCGAGATCGGTGCCCCGTTGAGCCGCGCGCCGCCGCCGCGCACCGCGGTGAACATCTCCTCCAGCACCGGGTTGAAGACCGCCCCTGCCAGCATCTCGCCGTCGTGCTCGAGGCCCAGCGACACCGCGAAGATGGGCAGGCCGTGGGCGTAGTTGGTGGTGCCGTCCAGTGGGTCCACGTACCAGCAGTAGCCGCTGGCGGCCTGGGTGCGGCCCCCTTCCTCCGCCACCATGGCGTGGTCGGGAAAGCGCTCCCGCAGGCGCGCCGTGATCAGGCGCTCCGAATCGCGGTCGGCGGCGGTGACCAGGTCGGCTTCGCCCTTGTACTCGATCCCCACCCGGCCGCGGTGGGCGAGCAGGCAGGCGCCCGCCTCGCGCGCGATCGCGGCGGCGGCGGCGGCGAAGCTGGCGGCATCCGCGGCCGCCTCAGCGGCCATGCGTCTCCGCGCCCCCGGCCCCCGCGCCCGCCGGCGGCTCGCCCTGCAGCCGCTCCAGCGCCCGCCGCAGGCGCCGCTGCCGCGCCGCCAGCGTCGCCACGAAGATCATCAGGATGGTCCACGCCACCGTATATGCCGCCACCACGCTGCCCATGGTTCCCCTTTCCTTCAGGCCTCCTGCAACACCCGCCGCCGCCGCAGCTCGCGCACCTGGTTGCGCTGCAGTTCCTGGCGGTACCGCAACTGCACCAGCAGCGCCATCAGCGCCAGGAACGCCGCCACCGATAGCCAGAACGCGATCGCCATGCGCGGCGCCAGCCCCGAGTTGGGGCCGCCGAACAGCACCGGCGCCGGATGCTGCCCGCGCCACCAGCGGATGGCCATGTAGTCGATCGGTATGTCGGCGGCGAAGATCACCGCCAGCGCCGCCGCCAGCCGCGGCTGCAGGCTGCCCTCCGGCGTCACCTGCCGCAGGATCAGATAGGCGGCGTACATCACCCACATCGCCAGCGTCAGCGTCAGCCGCGGGTCCCACACCCACCACACGCCCCACACCGGATGCGCCCAGATCGGCCCGGTCACCAGCGTGATGGAGAGAAAGGCGAGGCCCACTTCGGCCCCCGCCACCGCCAGCGCGTCGGCGTGCGGCGAGCGCCGGGCGAGATAGGCGACGCTGGCCCCGGCGTTGAGCAGCAGCGCCGTCCAGGAGGCGAACGCGGCCGGCGCGTGATAGTAGAAAATGCGCTGGATGGTGCCCATGGTGGCCTCCGTCGGCGCCCCGATCAGCGCCCACCACAGGGCGACGAGAAGCAGCGCCAGCGTGCCGGCGGCGTAAAGCCACGCGCGCAGGCCGGAGTCGGCGGCGGATTCGGCGGTCGGCATAGGCGGCTACTCCACCTCCAGCACCGCGTCGGCCAGCAACATTCCCAGGCTGGTGAAGATGATGTCGTAGCCGGCGAGGAGCTGCAACCAATAGTTTGCCACGCCTGTGGCCTCGAGGTAGGTCTGGGTCGCCTGCACTACGGCCAGAATCGCGGGGATGGCGGCCGGCAGCAGCAGCAGCGGCAGCAGCACCCCGCGCTGGCGGCTGTGCACGCTCATGGCGGAAAAGTAGGTCCCGACCGAGGCCAGCGCCCAGGTGCCCAGCACCGCGGTGACGGCGATACCGCCCCAGCGCGCCTGCGGCGGGGCGTTGAACAGCACCGCGAACAGCGGCAGCAGGATCGCCTCCAGCCCCAGCATCAGCAGAAAGCTCGAGCCCAGCTTGCCCGCCAGGATCGCGGCGCGCGAAGCGGGCGTGGTTTGCAGCCCGGTCAGCGCGGCTTCGGCGGATTCGCGCAGGAAGGCGCGGTCCAGCGCCACCATCGCGGCGAACAGAAACGCCACCCACAGCAGCGCGCCGCCGATGCGCAGCGTGAGCGCGGCGTCGGCGTTGAAGGCGAAGCTGAAGACGATGATCACCAGCAACGCGTAAAATCCCATCGCCAGCAGCGCCTCGCGCGTGCGCAGCTCGATGCGCAAATCGCGCAGCATCACCGCCCAGGCGATGCGCACGCTACCCACGCTTCGCCTCCGCCGGCGCGGCCAGCCGCCCGCGCTCGAGCCAAAGTTCGCCGTCCGCCAGGTCGCGCAACGCCTCCTCCTGGTGGCTGGTGGCGAGGATGGTCAGGCCGGCGGCGCGCAGCTCGCTCAGGCAGCGGCGCAGTTCGGCCACGGTCGCGCGGTCCAGGCTGGCGAAGGGCTCGTCCAGCAGCAGCAGCCGCGGCCGGTGCAGCAGGCAGCGGGCCAGCGCCGCCTTCTGCCGCATCCCCTGCGACAGCTCGCCGGCGCGCATCCCCGCCAGAGGCTCGCCCCGCACCTGCTCCAGGGCTGCCCGCACCGCCTCGCCCGGCGCCGCTAGCTCGAACAGGGTGGCGTAAAAGCGCAGGTTCTCGCCCACCGTAAGGTGGGGATGAAGCAGGCTCTGGTGCGAAAGGAATCCGGTCTGGCGCCGCGCCGCGGCTGAACCGGCCGGGTCGCCGTGAATCGCGGCCTCGCCCTCCGAGGGCCGCAGCGCCCCCGCCAGGATGCGCAGCAGTGTGCTCTTGCCCGCGCCGTTGGCGCCCCAGAGGGCGATCAGCCGCCCGGCTTCCTCCTCGAAGCTGACCTCGCGCAGCACCGCCCGCTCGCCGAAGAAGCGGCTCACGCGCTTGCAGGACAGAAATGGAGGCATGCCTGGCGGCGCTAATTCATGCTGCCGGCCGCAGTGGTCATCGCCCCGCCCTTGGCGCGCATGCCCTTCGGCTCATACTTGGAGGCGCACTTGGCTTGCACGCCCTCGGCGCGGAAGCCGCCGCTGGGCAGCAGACGGCCGATGGCCACCGCTTGGGCATTGTTGACGAACGTATCCGGCAGCGGATCGGTGCCGACGTAGGCCACATTCAGCACCGCCGCTCCGCTGGCGATGCGGAAATCGGTCTCACTGGCGCCCTTGCGGATGCTGCCCGGCACCACCGTCCCCTCCACCCGCAGCCGCTCCGCCTGCGCCTGCCCCGGCGGCATGCGCTTCAGCTCCGCGACGGTGACGAAATACGACTTGCTGTCGCGGATGCCGGTGAACGCCAGCCACCCCAGCGTCGCCAGGATCAGGGTGATCAGAATCCCGAATTTCCAGGTGGTGGCACGCATATCCGAACACCAAAAGTATAGCAAAGCCCGCCCCGCCTCGCGCTGTGAGCCAGCGCACAGGCCTCCCGCGACGACGTAAAGGCATCGCGCAGAAGGACGCCCGCCGCCCGCCCCCAGCCCCTCCCAACCCTCCTCTGGCTGGACCGCTGCGCGGGGAACGAAGGCTAGGGCGCACGCAACGAGCAGGTCCACCCAAAAGCGCTAGTCGGGCCATCCGTGTTCGCCGCCACTTTTGGCTACGGCGCTCCGCCCCGCACGCCGCCCACCCTCGCGCCCCGACTCACCGACGAGCGGGAACCTGCTGCACGAGCCCGAACGGAGGTCCAGGAATTTGCTGAAGCTTCGCGAAGGCCGCACCCTTGTGGTTCTCAATAGATTTTGAATGCCGGCGTGTTCATCAGGCTGTGCATGAAGCAGTGATGCACCGTGAGGGTGAGATCCTGAAGCCGGGCATCTGACTCCAGCCTAAGCACCTTAAGGCCGATCCGCTCGCACGTCTCCGCCGAGATGTGCCGCTCATGCGACTTGTGCACGTCGGAATCGCTGAGAGCCTCGACCACCGCCGCCGCCTTCCGAGCAGCTTCCGGGTCGCCCTCGAACATCACGGTCTCCAGTTGTCGCGTCACGAAGCTGTTCGTCCATTCGATCGCCTTCACGCATTGCCCAAGAAAGGTCGGGTGGTACTGCTGAAGCACCCACCGCCACACTTGGACCGCGTCCGGGTCCTTCTTAATTTCCGCAAGCGCCCTCTGGAACTCGCTGATTACGCCTTGCGCGGGGAGGTCCCGAAGCTGTGGATCAATCGGGCCCAAACTCGACTGTTTCCCGAGCACCACCAACCTCGGATGAGCATTGCAATCATTGTCCCCGCCGACATCGCGATCTGCGGAACGAAAACTCGGATATCCGAGCGGAACATCTGCTGCAGGTAGTTGACGATCGACTCAGTGCTGGCGATGCTCCCGCCCGGGGTGTGGAGGACAAGGTCCAGCCCCGAGGTGCGGTCCAGGCCATGGACCGCCATCATGAAACCGTTCATGTCCTCGTCGTTAATTCCGAGGAGCTGAATATTGGGCTTCGAGAGGAACCCGGAATAATACGCGATCACGGCACGGCCGGTGTGCCGGCTCAGGAGGCCCAGGTATTTCCTTCGGACTCGGTCGAAAGCGTCGGCGTTGCCCCCGCGTTGGAGCTCGCCAATCTCACTGAGAACCTGGCGCCAATCGGGCAGCCGGCTACCTCGTCTTAACCCGACTCTCGCACCCCGTCTGGTCAGAGGCGACCGAGGGGACAAATTTGAAGGGCGACGGCTGCGCGAGGCTGAACGAGTCTTGCTCCCGCGGCTGCTCCGTGCCGTAAAGCTCAAGCAGAGCTTGATGCTGAGCAAGCATCTCCTCGGTTTCCACTGCTACCTTCTCCCTCTTCCTCACGTCCTTCGCACGACCTTTGCGGGGCATCGCCACCCTCCTAAGACGCGCCGCAGGTGCCCGGTGGCACTATAGCACGCACGCCAGCATTGGGTTTGCTTTTCCTAATCCAATACGAAAACAAACTATGTTCTTTGAAGCAATTTGGCTACCGATCACCCTTCACGATTTGGTGGCATCTCCATCGCCGGGGGCGCCGCATCGGTAAGTATTTTGTTTTCAGCGGCCTACCGCCGCCACCCCGCAGCCCGCGCACGAACGACGACGCCTCACTTGCCGGCCAGACGGTCCATCCGAGTGGCGAGGTCGGCGCGCAGGCGGGCGTAGTCGGCCTCGGTGACGTCGTGGACGTGGCGGCGCACCTCGAGCAGGAAGAGATCGTCCTTCAGGCGCGCGATTTCGCCGGTGAGCGCGTTGGTGGGAGCGGCGGGCAGCGCGGTCTTGCCCACCACCGTCACCGACGGCGCGGGCCCGGCGATCGCCGGCTCGGGACGGGCCATCAGGATGCCGAACCCGGCGGCGGCGGCGAGACCGAGCAGCGCGAGTACGGTCCAGAGATTGCGCTCGATGAACGTGGGGGCGGGCGTGGCCGCAGGCGCGCCCGTATCGCTGCCGCTGTCGCTGCCGGCAGCCGCCGCGCCGGCGGCGCCTCCGCCGGGGGCGCCGCCCGCCTGGGTCGTGGCGGGCAGGGGGGCGTTGCCGGCGACTTGGAATTTCAGCGTGGTGGGCAGCACGCTGCCGTTGGTGGGTTCGGCGCCGAATACGTTGTAGCCGTCCTGCGCCCCCACCTGCGCGAAGCCGGCGCCGCTGAAGATCATGGGCGAGGGCACGTACACCTCGAAATGATCCGGCGGAATGTACGGCGTCTCCGTGAGCGCCGCCTTCAGGCTGCCGTAAGGGACGCGATAGGAGACCTGAATGCGGGTCTCGCCCGGGCGCAGCGGGGAGTTGACGCGATACACGCCGGGCTGGCCGGTGCTGACCGCCTTGCGCGCCACCGGCATCTCCCCCGGGCCCACCACGCGCACCATGTCCACGGTCGCGCTGGCCGGCACGCGGAAGCGGAACATCCCCTGTCGCGTGTACAGCGTCTTGGGCGGCTGCAGG
>JAKAOE010000069.1 GCA_021823305.1 Acidobacteriota bacterium | reverse complement strand
CCAGCGCCTCCGCGCCGCCCGCCTGCTTTTCCCAGCCCGGCCAGACCGCGTCGGCGCGGGCGCGGAGGCGCGCGGGCGGGAGCGCGGCGAAGCCTTCGTTGGCGCGCGCCTGCTGGAGCAGGGTTTCATCCTCCAGATGACGCAGCGCCCGCGCCTGCTCGGCCGCGGTGAGCGGGCCGAGGGCGGCTGCGCCGCGCGGCCCGCGCGAGAGGCGCGCGGCGAAGCGGGTGTACCAGGCGGCGTCGCGCACCTGGCTGGCGAAGATGGGCTCGCCGTTGACCACCGCCACCAGCGCGTCCACGACGTGGCCGCCGGCGGGACGCGCCTGGGCCGCCAGGCCGGTGGCGAGGAGCAGGACGGCGAAGGTGGCGCGGGCGCGGGTCAAAACGTCTGTCCGATGCTGAAGAAGAAGTGGAACGGCGGCAGCTTCTGGTTGAGCACCACCGGGTTGGCGCCGGAGCTGAAGTATTGGAACGTCGGCGGGTTGAGGAGATAGCCGGTATCCAGGCGCACCGGGCCCACCGGGGTGCGATAGCGCAGGCCGATGCCGAGGGTGTGGGAGGTGAAGTCGTCGTCGGTGGAGGAGGCCGGGCTCCAGCGCAGCAGCGTGCGCAGCATGGCGCGCGGCGTGGAATAGACGTTGCCGAGATCGTAGAACACCACACCGCCGATGTTGGGCCCGATCAACGGAAAGCGCAGTTCGAGATTGTTAATGAACAGCGCCTCGCCGCCCACGGGAAAGCCGGTGACCGGATCGCGCGGGCCGGCCTGGTTGATGGCGAAGCCGCGCAGCGAATCGGAGCCACCGCTGAGGTAGCGCTCGGGCAGCGGCACGACGTGCTCGAGCCGCTCCACGTTCACGCCGGTGATGGGGTTGGTGAAACCGACTTCAGCTTCGGGGCCGAACGGCAGCTCGACGCCCACCTGGGTCGAGTTGGCCAGCACCACGTTGGCCTCGTCGCCGAGGGGATGGTACCAGTGGTTCTCATAATCGAAGCGGGCAAAGTCGGCGAACCCGGGTTCGAACGTCTTGGCGAGCGCCAGGGTGAAGCTGTTGAACGTGCCACGATGCGTGTCGAGCGGATTGTCGCGGTGATCCACGCGATAGTTGGCGGCCAGCTCGGCGATCTGCACCGGCTGGCTGAGGATGGGGATCTGCTGCGGCGCGACCAGGGGCTGCAACACGCGCACGCGGCGGTAGTCGAGGTTGTAGGTCCAGACGGCGGCGGGGTTGACAATCCGCTGCAGCTGGACTCCGCCCTCCTCGCGGATAGCCTGGAAGGTGCGCACGTCGAAGGTGTCGTCGTAAAAGGTGGTGGCGTCGGCCTGCCAGTTGGCGTGGTTGAGGAAGTCGGGGAAGTCGTAGCCCAGCACGGCGCGCTTCTCAAGCGAACCGTAGGTGGATTTCAGCGACAGCGTCTGCTCGCGGCCGGTCATGGCGGTGCGGGTCATGTCGAACGACAGCAGCGGGCTGTAGCCGGTGGTGCCGAGAATGTTGCGCAGGTTGGCCGTGCCGCCGGTGCCGCCCTGCACCTGCAGGCCGACACCCTCGCTGAAGGTGTAGCGGCGGGCTTCGTTGACGCTGACGAAGACGTCCTTGTCGAGTTCGCTGCCGCCGGGGTCGCGCGGCACCACGCTGGCGCTGGTGAACAGGCCGGTGTCGTAGAGGTGGCGCTGGCTTTCGAGCATCGCCGCCTGGCTGAGCGGGGCGCCGGGGCGGAGGGTGAGCTGGTGGGCGATGACGTTGGTGTGGACGTAGTGGTTGCCGGCGATGATGACGCGATGGATGGTCTGGCGGTGGCCCTGGGTGATGGTGAAGGTCACATCCTGCTGCGGCGGGCCGTTGTCGGGATCCACCTCGCTCGTCTGCACTTCGCAGTCGGCGGCCTGATAGCCAGCGTCGAAGTACCAGGTGAGGATGGCGTTGCGGTCGGAGGCGAGGCCGGCCTGGGAGAAGGGCTGGCCGGGCGCGGTGGTGAGCTGGGGAGCGAAGGCGGCGCGGTTGGCGGCGGAGGCGCCGACGATGCGCACCTGGCGCACCAGCGTCTGCGGGCCCTCGGCGATGTGGAAGACAACCGCGATGTGGCCGCGGCGGCCGCGGTAGTCGCGGGTCACCACCGGCGTCACCTCGACGCCCTGAAAGCCGTTGTTGCGGTAGAGCTGGGTGATGGCGTCGGCGTCGGCGCGCGCCAGGGTGGTGGAGTAGAGGCCGCGCTCGCCGGGCAGCAGGCGCGGCCAGGGCGAGGCGGCGCGGACGGCGATGCGCTCGCTCAGGTCGTCGGCGTCGAAGTAGTGATTGCCGCTGAAGCCGACGAAGTCGAGCGTCTCCTTGGGTCCGGGGCGGATGGCGTAGACGATGCGGAGCTGCCCGGGCGCGGTGAAGCGGCGATAGCTCACCTGGGCGCGGAAGTAGCCGCGGCGCTGGAGATAGGTGACGAGGTTCGCCCGGCCTTCCTCGATCAGCGCGAGATCGGTGCCGCGCTCCTCGTAGACCGGCACCTGGGAGCGCAGCACGCCCGCCGAGAGCTTCATGCCGGTTGCGGTGACGGTGACGAGGGGGCCGGCGGCGATGGCGAAGTGCAGATCGGCCTGGTTGGCGGCGGGGCGGTAGGCCGGCTCGTCCACGCGCACCTGCGCCGCCAGCCGCCCCTGCCTGGCGTAGAACGACTCCAGGTTCGAAACCGCCGCGTCGAGGCGGGCGCGCGACAGCGTCTGGCCGGGCTTGAGCTTGCCGGCGCGCAGCAGTTGCGCCGCAGTGGCGTCGAGCTCGCCGCTGAACGCCACTTGGCCGAGCCGGGCCAGCGGCCCGGCGCGCACGGCGAACGTGACTTCCGCTTGGGCGCTGGCGCGGACCAGATCGGCGTGTGGCACGACCGTGGCCTGGTAGTAGCCGTAGCTGCGCAGGCGGGCGCGGATGGCGGCTTCGGCGCTGCGCACCGCCGCCGGGGTGTAGACCTCGCCGATGTCGAGGTTGCTGGCGTCCTCCAGCTCGGACGCGGCGGGCGGATCGGGACTGCCGTCCACGCGCACGAGCGAGATGAAGTAGTTCGGCCGGGTGGCGAAGATGAGCTGGACGCCGCCCGAGGCCGGCTGGGTGAGGGCCTCGAGGTTGGCGAACTCGCCGGTGGCGTAGAGCGCGCGCAAGCTGCGGCGCACCAGCGCGGCGTTCAGCGGCTGGCCGACGGGCTGCAGGATGCGCCGGAGGTATGCGGCGGGGGCGCGGCCGGGCGGGGGTTGGACCGCAATCGCCACCACGCGCGGCGGCGGCGACACCGGCGCCTGCGGCGCCGCCAGCGCCGGCGCCAGCGCGACCGCCACGGCCATCGCACCCACCCACCATCTCCCCACGCTTCTCACAATACGCAAAACCCGGCGGCGGCGGCGACAAGTAAAATGGGGCATGGACGCCGTGGGAAAGGCCGCCGCACCCGCGGCCGGGACCGAACCCGGCTGGGATGCGGAGCGCTATTCGCGCCAGATACTGTTTGCCCCGCTAGGCGCCGAGGGACAGCGGCGGCTGGGGGCGGCGCGGGTGGGGATCGTCGGCTGCGGGGCGCTGGGAGCGGCGCAGGCCGGGCTGCTGGCGCGCGCGGGCGTGGGGCGGCTGCGGCTGATCGACCGCGACGTGGTGGAGGCCAGCAACCTGCAACGGCAGGGGCTCTATGACGAAAGCGACGCACGCGAGCACCGGCCCAAGGCGCTGGCGGCGCAAGCGCGGCTGGGGCAGATCAACCACGCGATGCAGGTGGAGGCCGAGGTAGCCGACCTGACCGCGGCGAACATTGGCGCACTGCTGGACGGCTGCGACGTGCTGTTGGACGGCACCGACAACCTCGAAACCCGCTACCTGCTGAACGACTTCGCGCTGCAGCGGGGCGTGCCCTGGATCTACGGCGCGGCGGTGGGAGCGCGGGGGATGACGTTCACCGTGATCCCGGACGACACCGCCTGCCTGGCGTGCATCTTTCCCGACGCCGCGGGCGCCGAACTGCTGGAGACGTGCGACACCGTGGGGGTGCTGGGCTGGGTGGTGGAGTGGGTGGCGGCGCTGCAGGTTTCCGAATGCGTCAAGCTGCTGGCGGGGGCGCGGGCGGCGCTGCGCACCAGCCTGCTGAGCGCCGACCTGTGGGCCAACCAGTTCCGCGAGCTGCGCGCGCCGGCGCGCGACCCCGAGTGCCGGGCCTGCGCCAAGCGCGACTTCGTCCATCTGCGCGGCGAGGGGCGCGGGGCGTTGACGCTGTGCGGGCGCAACGCGGTGCAGATCCACGAGCGCCGCGCGCCGGTGGATCTGGCACGGCTGGCGGAGCGGCTGCGCGCACATGGCGCGGTGCGCGACAGCGCGGTGGCGCTGCGTTTCACGCCGGCGGCCGGCGCGGCCGCGGCGGCGGGCGTGACCATGACGGTGTTCGCCGACGGACGCGCGCTGATCCAGGGCACCGGCGACGTCGCCGCCGCGCGCTCGCTCTACGCGCGCTTCATCGGAACCTAGCGGAAAGCGAGGCCCGTGCCGCCATACGCATTGTTGTGTATAATGCGTAAAGAAGCGCAACCACGGAGGCTTCCATGAGAACGGTCACGGCGACGCAAATGGCGCGCAATGCGGGCGAGGTGCTCGACGCCGTCGCCGCGCGGGGCGAGACGGTCGTGGTGGAGCGCAACCACGCCGTGATCGCGCGCATCGTCCCCGCGGAGCCGGCGCGCACGCTGCGCCAGGTGCTGGCGGACATCCGCCCCATGCTCACGCCGGCCCAGGCGGCGGCTTGGCGGAAGGCCAGCCGGGCGCGGGGCTTCGTCGAGCCGATGCGCGACCCGTGGGCGTAATTCTCGACAGCAACATCTGGATCGCGCTCGCGGCCGGCGCCTTGGACCGCAAGGCCGCGGCGGCGGCGTTGGGCGACGAGCCGGCCTTTATTTCGGTCTTCACGCTGGGCGAGTTGCGCTTTGGGGTCGAGACCTGCGCCAATCCGGCGGAACGCGCGCCGCGGGCCGCCTTCTTGCGCCAATTGGAAAGCCAGCCCGCCTTGGGCGTCTCGCGCGACACCGCCGCCGCGTTTGGCGTGCTGGCGGCCGCGGTCAAACACAGCGGGCGGTCGCCGCGGCCGCGCTACAACGACCTTTGGATCGCGGCGCAGGCGATCGAGCACGGCTATACGCTGCTCACCAACAACCCCGCCGACTTCGCCGGCCTGCCCGGGCTGCGCCTCGCCCGCGTACCGCGCGGCGGCTAGTTCTTGCCCAGGATCTCCTCCTCGTCCTTGCCTTCGACGCTGAGCTTGAGCAGGACGGCGTAATCCTCGAGCGTGGTGGTGTCGCCCTTGACTTCGCGCGTGGTGACCAGCTCGCGCAGCAGGCGGCGCATGATCTTGCCGCTGCGGGTCTTGGGCAGGGCCTCGACCATGCGCACTTCCTCGGGGCGGGCGAAAGCGGCGATTTCGCGCGCCACCCAGGCGCGCAGCTCCTCGCTCAATTCCGGGGTGGCGGCGGCATCGCCCTTGAGCGTGCAGAAGACCACCAGCGACTGGCCCTTGAGCTCGTCCGGGCGGCCGACGGCGGCGGCTTCGGCGACCTGGGGATGGCGGACGAGGGCGGATTCGACTTCCATGGTGCTGAGGCGATGGCCGCTGATGTTGATCACGTCGTCCACGCGGCCGAGCACCCAGTAGTAGCCGTCGGCGTCGCGATGGGCGGCGTCGCCGGTGAAGTAGGAGCCGGGATAGCGCGACCAGTAGTTTTCCTGGTAGCGCTCGGGGTCGCCGTAGAGGCCGCGCAGCATCGAGGGCCAAGGCTTGCGCAGGACGAGGTAGCCCTGCTGGCCGTCGGGGACGGGCTCGCCTTTAGCGTCGACGATTTCGGCGACGATGCCGGGCAGCGGGAGCGTGGCGGAGCCGGGCTTGGCGGCGACCGCGCCGGGCACGGGCGAGAGCAGGATGGCGCCGGTTTCGGTCTGCCACCAAGTGTCGACGATGGGGCAGCGCTCGTGGCCGATGACGCGGTGATACCAGCGCCAGGCGGAAGGGTTGATGGGCTCGCCGACGGAGCCGAGCAGGCGCAGGCTGGAGAGATCGTGGCCGGCGGGATAGGCTTCGCCCTGGCGGATGAAGCTGCGGATGGCGGTGGGCGAGGTGTAAAAAACGTTGACGCGGTACTTGGCGATCAGCTCCCAGAAACGGTCGGGACGCGGCCAGTCGGGCGCGCCTTCGTACATCAGCGTGGTCGCGCCGGCGGCGAGCGGGCCGTAGATGATGTAGCTGTGGCCGGTGACCCAGCCGATGTCGGCGGTGCACCAGTAGACGTCCTCGTCGCGCAGGTCGAAGACCCACTCCATGGTGGCCAGCACCTGGGTGAGGTAGCCGGCGGTGGAGTGGACGACGCCCTTGGGCTTGCCGGTGGTGCCGCTGGTGTAAAGGACGAAGAGCGGATGCTCGCTGGGCAGATGCGCGGCGGGGCAGCCGGGCTGCGCGCTGGCGACCAGCTCGGCCCACTCGAGGTCGCGGCCGGCGCGCATCGCGATGGGACCGTTGGTGTGGCGATAGACGACGGCGTGACGGACGCCGGGGCAGTGCTCGAGGGCCTCATCCACGTTCTTCTTGAGCGGCACTTCGCGCCCACGGCGGCGGCCGTAATCGGCGGTGAGGACGAGCTGGGCGCCGAGGTCCTCAATGCGAGTGCGCAGCGCCTCGCTGGAGAAGCCGGCGAAGACGACCGAGTGCGTGACGCCGATGCGGGCGCAGGCAAGCATCGCCACCGCCGCTTCGGGGATCATGGGCAGGTAGATGATGGCGCGGTCGCCGGCGCGGTAGCCGAGCGCTAGCAGCGCGTTGGCCAATTGGCCGACGCGGCGGTGGAGTTCGAGGTAGGTGAGCGTGCGCTGCTCGAAGTTCTCGCCTTCCCAGACGATGGCGGCCTTGTTGCGGCGCCAGCCGGTGAGATGGCGGTCGAGACAGTTGAAGCTGGCGTTGGTTTCACCGCCGAGAAACCACTGCGCGAAGGGCGGCTTCCAGTCGAGCACCTTGCCGAAGGGCTTGAACCAATGCAAGCCGGCGCGCGCGCGCGCCGCCCAGAAGGCTTCCGGATCGGCGAGCGCGACCTGCCGCAACTCGTCGTAGGCGGCGCGGCTGCCGATGGCGGCGTGGGCGGCGAAGTCCTTGGGAGGGGGGAACACGTCGCTGGCAGCAGAAGACATGGCAGCATCATAGCGCCTGTGCAGGAGTGGGGCAGCCGGCGATTGTAGTGCCTGAGGCGCGCAGAAGGGGGAGGGGGCTTTTTATGTAAAGCGGCGGTATACCGCTGATTTGATTGATGCGCGCTTCGTAATTGCCGTAGTGGATCACGTTATTTGGGCTTCCCAGTCACACTTCGAGCGCGCGACGGAGCGGGGGCTCGCGGCCACACCTTCTTTCCGCCGACGGGAGTCTGATGTGGGGTTGGGCGGAGGGGTTATCCGGGCCGCCCACTTGAGTGGGGTGGTCAGTGAGGCTTCGCGGCCAGGCCGGTGGCGAGGACGGCGTCGCTGTTGACGGAGCCGCGGCTGACGGCAAGGCGGCCGTCCTTGGCGAAGGCGTAGGCGGCGATGTTCATGGAGGTGAAGTGGGTGACGGCGTAGGGCCTGGCGCCATCGATGGGAAAGGCCCAGATGTTGTCGAGGCTGCCGGTGCGGTGGAGATAGGTGACGGCGCGGCCGTCGGCGGTCCAGCCGAAGGGCTGGGCGATGTCGAAGTAGTTCAGTCCGATGTGCTTCACTTCCGGCGCACCGGGTCCAAGCGTCAGGACAACGGGCTGATGGCTTTGGTTGGGGCCTTCGCTGACGGCGAAGATGCGGGTACCGTCGGGCGAGGCGGCGATGCCGTCGGCGAAGATGTAGCCGGACCAGAGTTGACGCGGCGTGCCGCCACCCACCGGCAGATCGGAA
>JAKAOE010000068.1 GCA_021823305.1 Acidobacteriota bacterium | reverse complement strand
GCCCATGCGGTTCAACTCGAGCGCGTGCATGAAGCGATTTTCGAAAATCGTCTCTGTCACTACGGACGTCCCTTTCGCCTGCGTCATCAGCGCCATGTACTGTGCCTGCAGGTCGGTCGCGAATCCAGGGTGCTCCGCCGTCGCGATGTCGACCGCCCGCAGTCCCTCGCTTGGCGCCACGCCGATGCTGTTCACGCCTCGCTGCACCCGTGCTCCGGCCTCCTCCAGCCGTTCCAGAAGTCCCTCCAGATGCTCCGGTTGGCAATGCGTCACCGTGACCTCGCCTCCCGTGATCAGTGCCGCCATTAGATACGTGCCCGCTTCAATTCGGTCGGCGATGATCGTGTGCGTCGCCCCGCCCAATTCCTCGACGCCCTTCACCCGGATCACCGGCGTGCCGGCGCCTTCGATCTTCGCCCCCATCTTCACCAACAACTCCGCCAGGTCTACTACCTCCGGCTCGAGCGCGCAGTTCCGCAGCACCGTCTCACCCCGCGCCAACGTCGCCGCCATCAGCACGTCTTCGGTCCCGGTGACGGTAATGCGGTCAAAAGTGTACGTATTGCCCTGCAGCCGGTCGGCCTCCGCGATCACGTATCCGTGTTCCTGCCGCAGGTTTGCCCCCAGCCGCTCCAGCCCTTTGAGGTGTAGGTCAATCGGTCGCGCCCCGATCGCGCACCCGCCCGGCAACGACACCGTGGCCATTCCTGTGCGTGCCACCAGCGGCCCCAGCACCAGCGTCGAGGCCCGCATCGTCTTCACCAGTTCGTAATCCGCCTGTGCATGCGCGATGTTTCGGGCACGCAGCGCAATTCGGTGGTGTCCGCCGCTTCCCTCTGTCTCCACCCCCATCGCTTCCAGCAGCTTCCGCGTTGTCTGGATGTCCCGCACATCGGGGACGTTTCGCAGCGCCACCTCTTCTGCCGTGAGAAGGCTGGCCGCCATGGTCGGCAGCGCGGCGTTCTTGGCTCCCCCAGCGCGGATGCTGCCGCGCAGCTTCTGCCCTCCGAGTATCACCAGCTTGTCCATCGTTCTTCCAGTCTACCGTCTAGCCGACCCGCTCTCCGCCCTTGAAAACCGCCTGCACCATGCCCGAATGACTCAATACCAGCACGTCGGCGTCCATTCCTGCCGCGAGCCGTCCTTTGGTCTCCCAACCTGCCAATTGCGCCGGGTTCAGCGTCGCCAGCCGCACCGCTTCCCGCAGGCTCAAGCCGCCGAACCGCATCGCGTTGCGTACCGCCTGATCGAGTGTAAGCAGGCTGCCCGCCAGGGCGCCGTTATGCCGACAGCACCCCGCCGCCACCGTAACGCGCAGCCCGCCCATGTCATAGTCCCCGTCCCCACACCCGCTGGCGCTGATTCCGTCGCTCACCAACACCGCCTTGCCCGGCGCCTTGAGTCGCAGAAACATCCCCGTCAGCTCCGGTGCCACGTGCACGCCGTCGGCGATGATTTCCGCGCTCAAGTCCGGTTCGCTCAGCGCCAGTCCCAGCAGGCCGGGCTCTCGCTGGTGCAGCGGCCGCATCGCGTTGAAGATGTGCGTCACATGGCGTGCGCCTGCAGCCATCCCTGCCCGTGCTTCGGCCAGGGTGGCGTCGCTGTGCCCCATGCTGACGCAAATGCCGCGCGCGCTTGCCGCCGCGATGAATTCCGGCGCGCCCTGGAGTTCCGGTGCCATCGTCACTGCACGGATACGCCCCCGGCTCCGATCCCATAGCGCCTCCAGGCGCTCCAGGGTCGGCGGCAGCAACTCTGCCTCCGGATGTACCCCACGCCGCAGTCGGCTCAGAAATGGGCCCTCCAGGTGAATCTCCGCCCCCGCCTCGGCCAGCTTCTCCACCGTCTCCAAGGTGCTTGCCCACGGCGCCGTAACCGTGGTCGCCAGAAAGCTTGTTACCCCATGGCGCGCCAGGTGCCGCGCCGTCCCCGTGATCGCCTCGGCATCCCCGCGCATCAGGTCAAATCCGCCGCCGCCATGCACATGTACGTCCACATAGCCTGGCGCCAGCACCGCGTCGCCGAAATCCTCCTCCCGCGCTCCGTCTGGGACCCGAACCTCGTCCCGCCGCCCCACGGCCTGGATCAGCCCGCCCTCGATGACCACCGCCGCGTCTTCCACCGCCGCCAGCGGTGTTACCAGTCGGCTTGCTCGCAGGATCGCCGTCATGGCTGCCGCGCCGCCGCGAGCGCCCTCGGCAGATCGCCGCCGCTCTCGCGTAGCGCGCGCCGTGCCTTGGCCAACCCGCCGGACCCTCGCCAGCCCGCCGCCGTCGTCAGAATCCTCTCCGCCCTCGCCCGTAGCTTGGCGTTCGTCGCCTGGACATGAATCATGAGGTTGTCCACTATCCTCCCCTGGCGCACCATCAGCCCGGTTGAAATCAGATTCAGGACCATTTTCTGCGCCGTCCCCGCCTTCAGCCGGGTCGAGCCTGCAATTGCCTCCGCCCCGGTCAGCGGCTCAATCGCGTGCTTGGCGCTTGCCGCCAGTACTGATCCCTTCACATTCGCGATCGCCACCGTCAGGCATCCCCGCCGTACTGCCGCCCGCACCGCCGCCACCGTGTACGGTGTTCGCCCGCTGGCGGCGATTCCCACTACGGTATCGCGGCGCTGCAGGTTGAGCTTCGCCAAATCCCGCCGCGCCGCTGCGGCATCGTCTTCCGCTCCTTCCACCGCCTGCGTCAGCGCCTTTTCGCCCCCCGCGATCACCGCCACCACCCGCCCTTGCTCCACGCCGAACGTCGGCGGGATTTCCGCCGCGTCCAGTGCGCCCAGCCGCCCGCTGGTCCCTGCTCCCACGTAGATCAGCCGCCCGCCCGCCGCATACCGTGGCACAATCGCCTCGATCGTTCGCGCGATCGCCGGCAGGCATCGCCGCACCGCTGCGGCCACGCGGGCGTCTTCGCTCTGGAGTGCCCGCAGCATCGCCAGCGTGCTCATTCGGTCCAGTCCCCGCGTGCGCCGATTGGTGGCTTCTGTTGCTAAACCTGATGCGCTTGTGTTTGACACGTCTGACCCTTTTGTCTATAACACAGGAGCAGTCTACTCCGCTCTTCACCGGGAGCTTCCCGCCTTGCGTCTTCGCCGCCTCCGCTTTCTCCCTCTCCTGCTTCCTTCACTGGCGCTCTCGCTATCCGCCGCTACCCCACCCAACGCCGCGCCCCGGCGCCTGCGTTGGATCGGCATCGGCCCCATTGTCCGCCGTTCCATCGCTGCCGGGGAAATGCCCGGTGCCGTGGTCCTCATCGGTCATGACGGCCACGTCGTCTATCGCAGGGCCTTCGGCGACCGTTCCGTCGAGCCCTATCGCCAGAGAATGACGGTCAACACCATCTTCGATCTGGCCTCCCTCAGCAAGGTCGTTGCTACCGCGCCGGCGATCATGCAGTTGCTCGATCAGGGCCGCTTCCGCCTCAACGATCCGGTGGCCAAGTATTTGCCCGGCTTCGCCCAGCACGGCAAGCAGGACATCACCATCCGCGACCTCCTCACCCACTTCTCCGGCCTCCCGCCCGACATTCCGCAGGTTCCGCGCTGGTCCGGGTACATGACCGGTGTGGAGAAGGCCTTCGCCATCGTCCCCACCTGGCCGCCCGATTCGCATTTCGAATACAGCGACATCAATTATGTCGTCCTGGCCGAGCTCGTCCGCCATCTGACCGGCGAACGCATCGATCGCTATGCCCTCCAGCACATCTGGAAGCCGCTCGGCATGTACCATACCCGCTATTTGCCGCCGGCCCGTTGGCGTGCCCGCATCGCTCCCACCGAGCCCGAGCCCGACGGCCGCTTCTTGCGCGGCGTGGTCAACGATCCCACCGCCCGCGCCATGGATGGTGTCACCGGCGATGCCGGCGTCTTCAGTACGGCCGATGACCTCGCCAAGCTTTGCCAGACGATGCTCAATGGCGGTCGTGGCGCCAACGGCGTCCGCGTCCTTTCCCAGCTTGCGGTGGCGAAAATGACCACCCCGCAGACCCCCTACAACATTCCCGACGTTCGCGGCCTCGGCTGGGACATTGACACCCCCTTCTCCAACAACCGCGGCGACTACCTTCCCGTCGGTTCCTACGGCCATTCCGGCTTTACCGGTACCTCGATCTGGATCGATCCATTCTCCAAGACCTACATCATCATCCTGGCCAACGCCATTCATCCCCATCAACGTCCCCCGCTGAAATCTATTCTCGCGATGCGTGCGGAGGTGGCCAACCGCGTCGCCGTGATTCTCAGCCGTGACGATCCGGACGAATTCACCCGCATCGAAGATGGCCTCGAGCGCATCACCGGCTACAACGACGCCGATGTGAGCGAGCACCGCACCCTCTATCGCAACGGCGACGTCTACACCGGACTCGACGTCTTGGCCCAGCGCGGCTTCGACCTCCTCCGCGGCAAGCGCGTCGGCTTGGTCACCAACCCCACCGGCCTGGATCGCGACGGCCATCGCAACCTGGATGACATGATCGCCGACGGCATCCACGTCACCGCCGCCTTCGCCCCCGAGCACGGCTGGTCCGGCAAGCTCGATGGCCCCGTCGCCAACTCCCGCGATGCGGCCACCGGCGTGCCGGTCTACAGCACCTACGAATCCGTTCACGGCAGCCACATGCTGCCCGCCGCCGGCGTGGATCGCGTCAACATCCTGGTCTATGACATCCAGGATGTCGGTGTCCGCTTCTACACCTTCGAAACGACGCTTGCCTATACCCTGCAAACCGCGGCCGAGCATCGCATTCCCGTCGTCGTTCTCGACCGCCCCGACCCCCTCGACGGCATCCACGTCGAAGGCCCACCGCTCGCCCCCGCGGAAAAGAGCTTCATCGGCTATTTTCCCGGCATGCCGGTCCGCAATGGCATGACCGTCGGCGAGCTCGCCCGCATGTTCAATCAGACCATCCACGCCCATCTCATCGTCGTGCGCATGCGCGGCTGGCGGCGTGGCGATTTCTACGACGAAACCGGCCTCCCCTGGGTCAATCCCTCGCCCAACCTGCGCAACCTCGACGAGACCGTGCTCTATCCTGGTGTCGCCGAGATCGAGTACACCAATGTCAGTGTCGGCCGCGGCACCGATACACCCTTCGAGCTCGTCGGCGCTCCCTGGATTGATGCCCGCCAGCTCGCCGCCTATCTCAACGCTCGCCGCATTCCTGGCATTCGCTTCATGCCCATCTCGTTTACGCCCAATAGCAGCAAGTACGCCCATCAGCTCTGCCATGGCATCAGCCTGATCCTGACCAGTCGGGAACAGCTTGATTCGCCCGAAATGGGCATCGAGCTGGCCAGCGCGTTGGCCCATCTCTATCCGCAGCAATGGGAAAGCTCTGCGATGCCCAAGGAGGTCGGCTCACCGGCCATCGTCAATGCCATCCGCAGCGGTGAAGATCCACGCCGTATCGAAGCCTCCTGGCAGCGTGGCTTGCGGGCATTCGAAAAGATCCGCGCGCGCTTTCTGCTATATCAGTAAACCAAGCTGATCGCCATTTTGTTGGCTCGCCCCGCGACGGTGGTCGTGATCGCCGGTGTTGTCACCGCTCCCGGCAGAGACCGCGCGAGGCATCCGGATGCGCTTTCTGCCCTCGACGCGCGCCTTGGCCCGCGAACTCGGGTTGTCGCGCACGCCGGTCCTCGATGCCTTCGGGCAACTGCACGCCGAAGGCTATCTCGAGACGGTCATCGGCTCCGGAACCCGTGTGGCTTCCCGTCTCGCTTCGCCGGCCGGCTCCGTCGCCCCGGCGCGGGCGCACTTGCGGCGCCTGCGTCTCCGTCTTGGCGCCGCGCCATCGCTTGCGCCCCAGCTCTGGCTTGTGGCGCCTTCCGCATGCACCTCCCGGCGCTTGCTGATTTTCCGCACCGCGTCTGGTCGCGACTGGTCGCGCGCCACGCCCGCGGTGCCACGCCGCGTTCGCTCGGGTATGGCGATCCGATGGGTCTGCCGGCGTTGCGGGAAGCCGTCGCCGTCTATTTGAACCCCGCTCGCGGCGCCGCCGCCGACCCTTCTCGCGTTTTGATCGTCGCCGGTTCCCAGCAGGGGCTGCACCTCACCGCGTCTGTCCTTCTGGAGCGCGGCGATCCTGTTTGGATCGAAGAGCCCGGGTATCCCGGCGCACAGCGCACCCTGCGGACCGCCGGCGCGCGCCTGGTGTCGATACCGGTGGATGCCGCTGGCCTCGACGTAGCGGCCGGAATCCGCCGCTCTTCCCGCGCACCCGCGTTATTTCGCCGCTCAGGCGCCCGCCTGAATCGCTCACCCCGCGGCGGTCGGGGAAGCTTCAGCAAGTGCCTCGGCAATCACGTTCCACAGCCGTTCGCGCATCGCCGCGCGTTGCCGCGCTGGCGTCGCGTATCGCACCACCAGGTCAAATCCGGCGTTGCTCGGTCGCAGATGCACCGCGGGTTCAATGCTGGTCGGCGCCGCGGCATGCGGCGGATGCCACTCCTTGCGCGCCCGCTCGATCTCCGGCTTCAGCTCGTCTTCCAACTTCTGCTCCACCTGCGCCGCGGCAGCGCGCGGGTCCACGCCGCGCGGCACTCCGAGCGCCAGTTCGTCCCACATCCACTGTCCGCTGGTGGAATAGTTGAAGTAGCTGCCCGTGAGCGCGAAATTGTTGGGTACGCTCACCCGCCGTCCGGTCGGATGGCCCTCGGTGATCCAGTTGCCGGTCTCCAGCAGGACCGTCCGTAGCAGCCGGATCTCGGCCACCTCGCCCACCACTCCGTTGATCTCTACCCAGTCGCCCAGCCGGATTCCGTGCCGCCCCATCAGTGCGAACCAGCCGGCGAAGCTGAGAATCGCATCCTGAAACGCCAGCGCCAGGCCCGCCCCAAAGATGCCCACCAGGGTCAGTAGCCCCGGCGGTTTGCCAAAGAGCACCATCAGCCCCGTCAGACCCGCGCCCACCTCCGTCGTTACCTGCACCAGGTGCAGCATGGTGCGGCTGCGTTTGTGGTCCAGGTGCGGCCGCTCCATGATCCGTTCCCAGCCCCACAACAGCGCCAGCAGCACTGCCGCGATCAACAGCAGCGCCAGCCCGTCGCGCAGCGTGCGGTGCACCGCCTGCCGCTCCTGCGCCGCGATCAGCGGCCCCCACTGGTGGTACGTGTCGGCCAGTTCGCCCGCCGCGTCCGCCTGCAAGTCGAACCGCGACACCTGCCGTTGCCGGGCTGTCAGGTCGCGTAACGCGGCGGCGCTCGATTTGCCTCCCGCCGCCGCGTGCTCGGCCGCGGTCAGGGATGCCAGCGCTGCGTTGTGCTCCGCCACGATCTGTCTCACCGCGCGGCGCGCCGCTGCCTCCGCATCCTCGATGGCGTCCGCCTGTTCTGCGAACCCGACGATTCCTTCGACTGCGCCCACCAGCCCGCGCCCGCCCGGGCCTGCCGCAATGGCCGTCGCTACGTGGTCGCCCGCATGAATCGCCTCGTGTTCCTGTTGCAGTTGTTGGATGCGCTCGAACCCTCCCCCGCTGTTGCGCTCCAGGTCCGTTGTCGCGTCGTGCAGCCGCGCTTGGTCTAGTCCCAACTGGGCTTGCGCCACTTCCATCGCGGCCGGCAGCCGCGCCAGTACCTGCCGGGGAACGGCGTGCGCCTTCAGCCGTTTGATCCAGGCTTGGTCAATGGCGACCGCCGCCTTGGCATGTGCCACGCGGACTTCGTCCGCATGGCCCGCGGTCGCCGGCGTGCTCTGTACCGCCTCCACCATGGCGATGGTGAAGGAAGCGTCCATCACTTCGTCTGCCAGGTGTTGGGCCTGTTGGGCCAGCGACTGTTCTGCCGGTGTGCTGGCGAACGCCGTCAGGCTTCTTGCGGTCTGGTACAGTCGCTCGTCGCGCAGCAGCGGCCGGAGAATTCCGGGCGCGATGCCGGCCCGCTCGCCCGCCACTACCTCGCTTTGCGGCCGCGTCATCCGCCAGCCGGTCCAGCAGGCGGCGAAGGCCAGCGC